>JBHJOU010000242.1:0-6192 GCA_050329355.1 Rivularia sp. (in: cyanobacteria) | reverse complement strand
TTCCAGATGAGCTTGAGTAATATAAATTTAGGTACGTGTAAGATTTATCTTGTTTTCCATTGCTCATACAAATGTTTGACTCGAAAGCAGAAATTTACCACTTTGGAATCTTTCTCGCTAATATCTTGATGTATAATTTTTTGCTTGTAACCAGTTAGAAATTTTGGGTTCTGAGATAAATAATCGATAAAATCTGTGCGCTCATAGTCGTCCAAAAATATAATTAAAGGTATTATGGAGAAGAGCAAATTTTGTCGCAGAGTGTGCGATCGCTTTCGCTAACATTAGAGTTTGTTTTGAGATAATTCCTAATCCAATTACAACTTTTTTGTAGTAAATTATTTAACTTGACATCAAGGTTTAAAATTAAATCTTCGGGGTCAATACGCCATAGTCTAACTGTTTTATCATCACTAGCAGAAGCAATCGTTTGACTATCAGGGCTAAAACTTACCCCTAAAATCCGATTAGTGTGTCCTTCAAAAGTTCTTAAGAGAATACCATCTCGATTCCATAGCTTAACTGTTTTATCATCACTGGCGGAAGCAATCATTCGACCGTCAGGGCTAAAACTTATCCCATTGACTCGATCTCTATGCCCTGCTAGGGTTTGCGATGCCCCATCTTGATTCCATAGCTTAATTGTTTTGTCATCGCTAGCAGAAGCAATTATCTTACCATCAGGGCTAAAACTTACTCCCCTAACTCGATCTGTGTGTCCTTCAAAAGTTCTCAAGAGAATGCCATCTCGATTCCATAGCTTAATTGTTTTGTCATCGCTAGCAGAAGCGATAGTTTTACCATCAGGGCTAAAACTTACTCCCCAAACGCGATCGCTATGTCCTTCTAAGGTCTTCAAAAGCCTTCCATCCTGAGTCCATAATTTTATAGTTTTGTCTGCGCTAGCAGAAGCAACAATTGCTTCTTTGGGACTAAAACTTACTTCGTAAACCCAATCAAGATGTCCTTCTAGGGTTCTCAAAAACGTCCCATCTAAAGCCCATAATTTCACTGTATTGTCAAAGCTGCCAGAAGCAATAGTTTTACCATCAGAACTAAAACTTATCCCCCAAACGCGATCATTGTGTCCTTGTAGGGTTGTCAAACACTTTCCATCTAAAGCCCATAATTTTACAGTTTTGTCGGCGCTGGTGGAAGCAATAATTTGACCATTAGAACTAAAATTGACTTCATGCACCCGATCGGTATGTCCTTCTAATATTCTCAAAAATGTTCCACTTAAAGTCCATAATCTCAAGGTTTCGTCAGAACTACTAGAAGCAATAGTTTTACCATCACGACTAAAACTCACTCCATAAACCCGATCGCTGTGTCCTTGTAGGGTCTTCAAACACTTTCCATCTAAAGTCCACAATTTCACGGTTTTGTCAGAGCTAGTCGAAGCAACAATTTGACCATTGGGGCTAAAATTTACTTCATAAACTAGATCGGTATGTCCTTCTAAGGTTGTCAAAAGCTCGCCATCTAAAGTCCACAATTTTACGGTTTTATCAAAACTAGCAGAAGCAACAATTGCTTCTGTGGGACTAAAACTTACCCCATGCACCCGATCGCTATGTCCTTCTGAACCTTCTAAGGTTGTCAAAAGCTCGCCATCTAAAGTCCACAATTTTACGGTTTTATCAGAACTAGCAGAAGCAACTATCTCACAATTAGGACTAAAACTTACTCCCCATACCCAATCACTATGTCCTTCTAAGTTTGCCAAAAGCTCCCCATCTAAAGTCCATAATTTTACAGTTGCATCAGCACTAGCAGAAGCGATCATTTGACCATCAGGACTAAAACTCACTTTATAGACCCGATCCTGATGTCCTTCAAAAGTATTTAATAGCTTACCATCTAAGCTCCAAAGCTTGATAGTACAGTCGTCACTGACTGAAGCAATTCTTAAACCATCAGCATCAGGGCTAAAAGCAACATCGCTGATTTCTCCTTTATGACCTACGAATTGATTATGCTCGTTAATTTCATAACTTGCTTGCTGTAGCCTTTCAATAATATTTCTCTTTAAATTATCAGTTGGTTCTTGAATATTGCCTAACTTGACACCAGCTTTAACAGCAATAACCAAAGAACTTAACTGTTGTTTTAACTGTAATTCTTTTTGAGATAAAGTTAGTAATTCTTCGATTCGCTCAATTTCTTGTTGTTCTTGATGCTGACGGCAGGCTAAGATAAATTCAATTTCTTGTTGGCTAGTAACACCATCACTTTTTTCTTGCAACCATTTCTCTGCTTCTACCAGTAAAGCCCCTCGTAACAAAGCACCATTATCTCGACCACTATTTTCCCAGATATCTTTTTCGCTACGTAACCGATCTTGCCATTTTCTAAATTCCCGGTATTCCTCCATCCACTCTCGTAAGCGTTCCCATCCTTTAATTAAAGCTTCATGAACTACCTCAACAGTTGGTTGTTCTTTAGAATCTTTTCCTGTAATCACCAAACGAGCTTTCAAATCACGCTCTACACCAGTTAATTTAGTTACTAAACCCCAGTTTTCCGAGCCAATTTCATCAAGGGTAGCTAGACGACGAGTATCATCTGTATTTTCTCCAAAGCGCACCAATTGAGTAAAGATATGTTGAGCTTGCTTCTTCTCTTTTTCGTTTAGTTGGTTATAGACAGCTTCAGCGTGATTAGCTAAAGCTTTCTCCACTCCGCCAATTTCATGGTAAGCGGAAATTGTTAATTGACCATCGCTACGTTTTTCCCATAATTTTTCTAAGGTAAACTCTAACGAGGGCAATTCACCTTGATTATTTTTAACAGCTTCTAGGATAATTTGCGTTAGCCCATCTTGAATTTTTAATTTCGCTATTTGTGCTGGTTCTTCAATAGCTTCTTTTAATTCATCTGGATTCATTTTTAGTAGAGTCTCTGGCTTCCAATCTTGCAAAGCTTTACCCAACACTGGATGAGATAGAGCGTCTTTATAGAAATCGAGTCTCAAGGTAATAACTAAAACAACATCTAGTTTTGGATTTTCATTTTTTATCTCTATTGCTCCTAATAATTGATCTAGGAAAATATTTATTTCATCTTCTGAACAAAGGGTGTAAAGTTCTTCAAACTGATCGACAACTATTAAAATTTTTTCTTTAGCTGAAATTTCTTGTAATTTAGATTCTAAAATTTTTTTTAATATTAAACTTCCATTTTTAAAATCATTTGCATATCTTTTAGCATTAATTTCTCGTCCTAATGTATCCATCTCTGGATTAAATAATTCGAGTAATGCTTTAGCAAGTCCGAAAAAAGGATTATTTGTTGGTCTGAAAATAGCTATCTTCCATGCTCCTGATGACTCTAACTCAGGAATCAGTCCGGCACGAATTACCGAAGATTTACCAATTCCAGAATTACCAATAACTGCTACTAAAGGTTGTTTTTGTACTGCATTTACTAAAGTCCGAATAAATTTTTTACGTCCAAAGAAAAAAGGTACATCCTCTTTGTCAAAAGCAAACAAGCCTTTATATGGGCATTTATCTGAAATTAAATTATATGAAGAGCTAATATATTCGCTATTTTTATGCTGTTTTCCTTCTTCCCATGCCCTTTTAAATTCAAGCTCATTATCCTTTAGCACTGTACTCCATAAAGCCAGTTTAAATTGGTACAGATTTGCTTTAGAACCACGCTTAATTTTTCTTAAATCTTTAAGAATATTAAGCGGCTTCCCTTTTGCAAGCCAAACATTATATACAGCAGAAAAGTGTTCGTTAGAGAATTTGAGGTTGCCTAAAATTTTTTTCTGCTTTTGAATGACTTCAAGTAATTCTTTTTTATTAGCACTGACAACTAATGTCGGATATCCATTTTTACGTCCATCGCTCCAATTCTCTCGCACGATCCTTATTTCCCCATCGTCTGGATTACCTTCGCAGTTTTCAGGAAAAATAAGTAGAGCATAGATAAAAGCCCATGCTCGTTTTTGAGTATCTGCACCTAGTGAATTTCCATCGGCCATGTGTTTTTAATGCCTATATTTTTAACAATTATAACTCAGATGTAATGGGGATGTCCCCATATCCCCATTGCTGTCCCCATTAAAAAAAGCTTATTCAGCAAATATTACAGGAATTTTATATCCCTATTGAGGATAGTTGTTTGTCCCGATTTATAAGTATGTCATCGCAAAGCACAACTCAGTGTTGAGCGGTAAATCAAAATTGCCTTGGCGATAGCGTCAAGACAACCAGCAAACACATCTACCCACGAAATATTTGGAGAGCCAGTATGCAAGTTTCACTTAAAAAACTTATCTCTGGAACTACGATCGCTTTTTTAGTTGCAAGTAACTCATTTACTGCTCCTGCTCATGCTAGTTCTGTCTCTGAAGCCGGACAATTCCTCAAAGACAACTGGGGAGTAATTATAAGCAACCTGTGGTCTCCTTGGAATAAACAGGTGTATATGACTAGCCTTAGCCCTCAAGAAACACAAGATGTCATCAATCAACATCGCAGCAGAGCAGATGGAGTGCTTCACGACCGATGTATAAATAAAACTGCTGATATATATATGGGTAACGATGGCTGGATACTTAAAAACACCACTAACCGTTGGGTTGTCGCTTCTACGCGAGTAGAAAATGGACAAGCCAACTGTTACAACCGGATGCCTAATCGTATAGCTGATGAGTTTATCCGTCGTCGTGGTTGGTAATCGATTGCATACTACATTTTTTAGACAGATGACCAAGTAAACACGGGCGATCGTTTCCTCAAAATCCCAATAAGAAGAAGCGATCGCTTTTTTCTCAATCGTGTATTTAACTTTATGCATCGAAAGTACATTGCCATTCTGTCAGCGTTCATTACTATATTTACCCAACCTGCGATCGCTCAAGTTCCTCCAGAAGTTCAACAAAGTTCTCCAAATATAACAGCACCGATAAATACCAATATTCCGATTACAAACACTAATAGCTTTGACCAAACAGGAATTGTACAGCAATTTAATAACGGTTTTAATTCCCTTTCTCAACCAAACTGTAGAACCAAAATCTGCCTATTTACATTGATTCGCAACTCATCTCATAGGACAGAGCTTTTAGGAGGTGCTGTGTGGCAACTAGGAGGCTCTCCTGAAGATACACAAGCGGAATCTCAAAGACTTTTCGCTATAGCCCAAAAAGAAAAGTTAGACCAACAATCCACAGTCATCCTGATCGAAAAGCTGGCAGAAGCAATAGAGACAAAGAAAATGGAAAGAGCCAAACTTTATGCAATCAGTCTTGCAAAGAAATTAGGATACGCTGACTACCGTCAACTTTTGAGCGATATAAGTAACCCAGTAGGGTTGACAAGATACTGAATAACCGATTGTCTCCGTTCTTAATCCTTCACACGCAGCAACATTGCAGCAAGGGAAACTTTAAGGAGCAACTTTTATCGCGATCAGCCGCACTGCTGCGCCGAACGCCAACAATTAACCTCCATAGTTTTTGGAAAAACAATACATTCAAAAAAGTTAATACATCTAGTCCAATAACAGTTGTGTATCCCCTGGGGATACACCACTATTAGTTATAAACATAAAGCCTGCACAAGATACTTAGGACTAGCCCTGCTTTTTCAAAGTAGTGAAATTCGGAACGAAGACTGGTTATTTTGATCTTCAAAAAACCCAAAATATGAGCATAGGATTCAAGATGGTAGCACTGAAATAACGTATATTCGTTACTCACCTTAAGAGGGCTAGTCCTAGAATCATAAGAAAATATTGTTCGGTTCTCCAAATCTCTGATAACTAATAAAAATTTACAACTGCTGGTATCTATTATCAGCAGTTCTTGTTTTACGGCTCACGCCGATTAAGAAGTGAAGTCTGTAAAATCAAAGATTTTAAAACATGAAAACACCACGAGAAATAACCAGCGAGCTAAATCAATTTTATGGTTCAACGACTCTCTACAAACACTGGCTCGGTTTGAAATATACCGACGGTATAAAATACTTAGCTCACGAAGCCAATTGCTACTGGTTATTAGATGCAATAGCTTCACATCAAACAAAGAAATTGCTGTCAGATCCAAAACTACGAGAATTCCAAATTTGGCATTTACGAGTTAAAGAAAATTCCGGCATTTTGATATGCGAGTGGGACACCAATCAAGAAGTATTGCGCCAAGAAATTGAATATACAGATTTCCCATTAAGC
>JBHJOU010000853.1:0-18611 GCA_050329355.1 Rivularia sp. (in: cyanobacteria) | reverse complement strand
ATGGGTGTATTAGTAAAAGAATTAGGGATTTTATATCAAGAGAAAACCTCACCCTCTTCCCCTCTCCTTACTAAGGAGAGGGGTGTCCGTCAAGACGGGGTGAGGTTAAAAGAATTACCAATTCAATATGCTGATTTTGCAGCTTGGCAAAGAAATTGGTTTACAGGTGAAGTTAGAGAAACGCAGTTAAATTACTGGAAACAGCAGTTACAAAATGCTCCTAATTTGTTAGAATTACCTACAGATTATCCTCGTCCTGCTGTGAGAAGTTTACGAGGAGATAGCTATAGCTTTCAAATTTCTTCAGAATTAACCACAGGACTCAAACGTTTGAGTCAACAGTCGGGTTGTACTTTATTTATGACCTTATTAGCTGCATTTCAAACCTTATTATATCGCTATACAGGTAATGAGGATATAGTTGTTGGAACCAGTATTGCTAATCGTAATCATCAACAAATTGAAGGATTAATTGGCTTTTTTGTCAATAGTTTAGCCCTACGGACAGACTTATCAGAAAATCCAACTTTTGAGGAATTATTAAATCGGGTAAGAGAAGTTGCTTTAGGTGCTTACGCTCATCAAGATTTACCTTTTGAGCAGCTTGTAGATAGTTTACAACTCCAACGTTCTTTAAGCTATACACCGATTTTTCAGGTAATGTTTGTGCTGCAAAATACACCAATGGAGGCTTTGGAAATTCAAGGTTTGCATTGGGAACCTATTGAAATTAATAGTAATACTGCGAAATTCGATTTAACTTTGTCAATGTATGAAAGTTCAGAAGGTTTAACAGGTGTATTAGAATATAGTTTAGATTTATTTAAATCAGAAAGTATTGAGCGAATTACAGGACATTTAAAGACTTTGTTACAAGCAATTGTTAATCAACCAGAGCAACCAATATGTGAATTAACTATTTTAACTGCATCTGAACAACAACAGTTACTTGTTGAATGGAATCAAACTCAAGTAAACTATCCTCAAAGTTCTATTCATCAATTATTTGAAATACAAGTAGGGAAAATACCTGATAGTATTGCAATTGTCGATGCAAATCAACAAATTACTTATCAAGAATTAAATATTAGGTCAAATCAACTCGCTAATTATTTAATCAAATTAGGAGTAAAACCAGAAATCAGAGTTGGAATTTATCTAGAACGTTCTTGTGAAGCAATTATTAGTATATTAGCAATTCTCAAAGCAGGAGGAACTTACGTACCTTTAGATCCAACATATCCCCAAGAGCGATTAAATTTTATCTTAAAAGATGCTTGCGTGGAAGTGTTGATTACTCAATCGAAATTTGCTTTAGAAAATTTACAAACTCAAGCAGATTACACACACATTATTAATCTTGATACCGACTCAGAAATAATTGCTCAAAACAACATTGAAAACCCAATTAATCTGACAAAACCAGAAAATTTAGCATATATTATGTACACCAGCGGTTCAACAGGAATACCAAAAGGTGTTTGTACTCCCCATCGAGGAATTGTCAGGTTAGTTAAATCGAATAATTACGTTAATTTAAATGTCGAAGAAATTATCTTACAAGCTGCACCAATTTCCTTTGATGCTTCCACATTTGAAATTTGGGGTACTTTACTCAATGGTGGAAAACTAGTTATTTTATCAACTCAACAACCTTCATTAAAAGAACTGGGAGAAACAATAGAGCAATACCATATATCAACTTTGTGGTTAACAGCAGGTTTGTTTCATCTAATGGTAGACGAACAAATTGAAATCTTCAAGGGAGTGCGACAATTATTAGCAGGTGGAGATATTATTTCACCCATTCATGCTCAAAAATTACGAAAAAGCCATCCTAATTGTCAGTTAATCAACGGTTATGGTCCTACGGAAACAACAACATTTGCTTGCTGTTACAAAGTTCCTCATAATCATCAATTAGATAAACCTTTACCAATAGGTTATCCTATTTCTAATACTCAAGTCTATATTTTAGATAGTAATTTACAACCTGTTCCTATAGGTGTCTCTGGTGAATTATATATTAGTGGTGATGGTTTAGCTCGTGGTTATTTAAATCAACCAGAATTAACAGCAGAAAATTTTATTCCTAATATATTTAATCAATTAAAAGTAAAAAATAAAAACTTAAAAGAAGGAAAAATAAAACAACAATTATCCATTACCCATTACCCGTTAGCCATTACCAAATTATATAAAACTGGTGACAAAGTACGTTATTTACCAGATGGTTCTATTGAATATCTTGGTCGTTTTGATCATCAAGTTAAAATTCGTGGGTTCCGAGTTGAATTAGGAGAGATTGAAACTGCATTAGCTCAACATCCCCAGGTTCAAGAAGTAGTTGTAACCGTGCAAAAACAAGATAATATTCAGCGATTAGTTGCTTATATTGTGTCATTTGAAGAAATTTACAGTTATAATTTGAGAAAATTTTTAAGCCATAAACTTCCAGAATATCTGATTCCTTCTATCTTTATCTCTCTGCCAAAATTACCTCTCACAGCTAGCGGTAAAATAGATCGTAGCGCTCTTCCTAAACCGGATATTATTACCACCTCAGATAACTTTGTCAATCCCACAAATCAAATTGAAACAACTCTTGCACAAATTTGGAAGGATATTCTACGAGTTGAACAAATAGGAATTAACGACAACTTCTTTGAGTTGGGTGGTGATTCAATTTTAGCAATTCAAATTATTAGTCGTGCTAATCAAGCGGGTATTCAAATTACACCAAAACAGTTATTTCAATATCAAACTATTGCTGAATTAGCAACAGTTGCAACTCAAACCCCATTAGTAAAAGCTGAACAAGGTATTATTACAGGTTCTGTTCCCCTAACTCCAATTCAACACTGGTTTTTTGAACAGCAAAAACTAAATCCTCATCATTTTAATCAAGCTGTTTTACTCAAAGTTAAAATCAAAATTAATTTCAACTGGTTACAAAAAGCATTACAAGAATTATTGTTACATCATGATGCATTACGACTACGATTTGAGCAAACCGAATCTGGTTGGAAACAGTTTCATATAGAACCTAAAGAAGTTCCTCTTACCTATTTTGACCTTTCTACACTCACAAATTCACAACAACAAACAACAATTACAAATATTGCTAATCAAATTCAGCAAAGTCTGAATTTTTCAACAGGTTCTATAATACGAGTTGCCTTATTTGAGCTAGGTGAAAATCAACCCAGTCGCTTACTATTTGTAATTCATCATTTAGTTATTGACGGTGTTTCTTGGCGGATATTATTATTAGATTTACAAACTGCATACGAACAATTAAGTCAAAGAACAGCAATTAAACTTCCATTAAAAACCACTTCATTTAAACAATGGGCAGAATATTTACAAACCTATGCAAATTCCCCGGAAATATCTAATTATTCATCTGATATTCCTGACTCAACACCAGAAAAATCAAAGAACAATTTTCTGAATACAATTGCTAATAGCGAAAAAAACAAAATAGTACTTTCCCCAGAATATACCCAAGCATTATTAACAGAGGTTCCAACAGCATATAATACCCAAATCAATGATATATTACTAACAGCTTTAGTCCAAACATTTACTCAATGGACGGGTAAAACATCACTTTTAATTGATTTAGAAGGACACGGAAGAACAGAATTATTTGAGAACCTTAACTTATCTCGTACAGTCGGTTGGTTTACTAATATAGTCCCAGTAAACTTGAATTTAGAAGAATTAGAATATCTTAATAATCCAGGAGAAGCAATTAAACTCATCAAAGAGCAATTACGCATACCTAATAATGGGATAGATTATAGTGTATGGCGCTATCTCAAAACCGATAAAACGCAAAATATTCAACTACCAAAAGCCGAAATTAGCTTTAATTATTTAGGACAATTCGATTCGATGTTAACAGCATCAAACGTTTTTGAACTAGCACAAGAATCACCCGGTTTAACCCAAGATTCTAATTCAGAAAGACCTTATTTACTAGAAATTAACGGTTCAATCATTGAAGAACAACTTCAACTTACTTGGACTTATAGCAAACATTTTTATGATAAATCAATCATAGATAATTTATGTAACAAATATCTAGAAGCGCTGATAAAATTAATCGAACATTGTCAGTCTCCTGATGCTGGTGGTTACACACCCTCAGATTTTTCCTTAGCAGAAATTGAACAAAATCAATTAGATGATATTTTAGATCAAGTTGATTTTGATTAAAAGTGAACAGGGAATAGGTAATTCTGTTTCTCACAGAAGTCGGGTTTTTACGAAAAATATTCATCACACGATAAAATAATCAGAAAAAACCCGATTTCTGATTGTCGTTATATTTTGCTTTAACCACTATTACGCTGCAATTCTCCATTTACCAGCTTGCTGCTGTACATTCCACAAGTTAGTATAACGTCCCCCACGAGCGATTAATTGCTGATGATTTCCACTTTCGACGATTAACCCATCTTCCAATACCAAAATATTATCTGCACCTGCTACAGTTGACAAGCGATGAGCAATTACCACCACTGTTTTATTTTCCACAAGTTTGTCGATCGCATTTCACTTGCTGCATCAATAGCTGTCACCCATCCATATTCTAATTCTCGCCATCTGAGTAGAAATTCCACTACAACAAGAAAAGCCATCAAAGCTATCAATGTCCAAACTCTATTAGTGTCGATGGGGTTTTGAGTTAATGCTTTGAGTAATGGTATTAACAGAGCAAAAACTATACCTTGAATGATGGAAGCAAAAACAGAAATAATTAGGGAAAATTTGAAATCTGCTGCATAGGAACCAGCAGTTTGGATGGCACGTTGGAAACTGTTTATCATGGAATTTTAGATTTTAGATTGTGGATTAATTTCTAATTCAAGAATACGAGCTCTATTTTTAAATAAAGGTACTAAAATAAATGAAATATATTTTAACCAAAAAGGCTTCATCCTGTGAGGATAATTCACAAATTGCGGTAGATAACAAATTTCTTCTTTAAGTTTTATCCCCAAGTTCCATCCTTCTATTTCTTGAAAATTATCCAGACCCCATTTGAATTCGGCATTGGTTTTTGATACAGTTTCATGACGTTTTGTAGTCGCGGCACCTTTTTTATCTAATACATCAAACACCATATTTACCAAAGTAAATTTAGGAACAAGCAGCCTTTGAATTTGTTGAAATAAAATTTTATTTTCCGCTTCGCTCAGATACATTGATACTCCTTCCATGATGATAAACAAAGGTTGATTTACATTTGGATTTATTTGTTCTATCCAAGTCGAATCTAGGATAGAACTGCCTATCATTTGATAACGTTCGTGGTGTTGTAACAGTTTCTGTTTGAGTTCAATCACTTCTGGAAAATCCACGTCATACCAATTCATTTGTCCGTTATCAACTCGAAAAAACCGAGTACAAAGCCCTCCTCCTAAATTGATTACAGTTGTTTGGGGATGATTGGCAAGAAATTTGTTCAGTAAATCATCAATATTTTTAGCTCGAATTACAACACCAAGTTGTGATGACCATGAATTGACATATTTAGAAAAATCATAATCAACTTTTTCTACAATCTCAATTGTTTTTTCATCTTTAAGAATACAGTCAGGATATGATTGCTCTGCATAACGTCCATACAGAGTAATCATTAAAGTTTCGGGAACACCTTGTAGTTTTGCGGTCGATGCTTTTTGGTTATTCATGGTATTTTATATTTTAGATGTAGACTATACTTTCAACAGTAAACAGTAAAAAATAATGTCAGGTTCGGCTAATTACTTACTATACTCTTAAAATATTAGTAATTACCCATTACCTAATAATCTATTAATAACTGTTAAATGATTTTAGTTTCCAATTTTGAGCGCGTTGATAATTATTCCACAAAGATGCATAAACGCCATCATTTGTTGCTAACTTTTCGTGTGTACCAGATTCGACTATTTTGCCTTGATCTAAAACTATAATTTGGTCAGCATCAACTATTGTAGAAAGACGATGGGCAATTACAACTAAAGTTTTACCTGCTGTCAATTTAGCTATAGCTGCTTGAATCAAAGCTTCGTTTTCCGAATCAGTGAAAGCAGTGGCTTCATCCAAAATAACAATCGGATTATCTTGTAAAATTGCCCTAGCGATAGTAATTCGTTGCCTTTGTCCACCAGACAATCTTGTACCGCGATCGCCAGCAATGGTATCGTATCCTTGAGGCAATTCTAAAATAAAATCATGGGCTTGTGCAGCGATAGCTGCGGCTTCTACCTCTGCATCAGTAGCGTGGGGACAACCTAAACGAATGTTTTCTTTAATTGTGTCGTAAAGTAAAAATGTATCTTGAAACACAAAAGATACATGATTCATTAAAGTTTCTGATGTCATTTCGCGAACATCAACATCACCGATTTTGATTGCTCCTTGATTCACATCCCAAAACCGGGGAATTAGCTTGGCTACCGTACTTTTACCTGCACCGGAAGTGCCAACTAAAGCTGTCACTGTCCCACTTGCCATGTAACAATTTATCTGTGATAAAGCTGGATTTCCATCATTTGGCGCACTGTAACCACGGGCATAAAGTGGTGTACTATCAGCGACAAAAAAATGTAATTGTTTGACATCATCTTGAATTATTTTTTTAATTGTACCCGAACCCAAGGTGATTACAAAACCAAGAGGAAGACAAGCTAAATGTTCGGATATCTGAGTGCGGATTATTTCTTCTAATTTAAATGCTGCCATATGGGAAACACCAAAAGCCCACACGCGAGAAATAAAAGCGATAATTACAGTAATTGCTGATATACCAACTAACTGCCAAATATACTGGACGTTAGTTTGATTAGCGAGTAATTCATCAGCAATCAAAGGTATTACTAGTAAGGAAGCGAGTGCAGCAATGACGTTGACTACAGCTAGGAACATTGCTATATAAATATGTCCTTTAACTGGTTTAATTATACTCCAAAGAGGATTATTAACCTGTCAGCGGGTTTGTATAGTTATTATAGTTACCATTTGTATACCCAAAACCGGCAGTTAATTCGAGTCCTCTAACAGTGTTCGGAATAATAAGCGAGAATTTCTATTGCTTTAGCTTCTAAAAAAAGTCGCCTTGTTAAATTATGATAAGTTTAAATCTGAGACAGAAAAGCTGACTTTCATATTTGAGTAACTTGCATCACTATATATACTGAATATTATTGCAAATAATTACTTATAAACCTCGACGCTATGATACATATTTAAAATGATGATTTTGATTCATCCTGGTTCGCTCCATCGGATGGATAGTAAAGTTCATCTTTGAGAATCCAGCCAGTTTGTTGTTGTAAATAAGCGTGGGTACTCAAACCCATTTGTTTAGCTTGTATTGCAACCGTTTTATAATTAAGTCCCAAAAGCTCGCAGAGTTTGCGCTGACGGATTCCAGTTTGCTCTTGCATAGAATTATGAATCTCTTGTCAATATTATCAACTACATATTTATTATGCTATCGCCAAAAATATTTAATTTTCTTTCCTACTAATACTGGATAAAAGTAATGAAAAAAATGATATCCATCTGGACATATCCACAAAACATCTTTAGATTTGAAGTAAGTTTTCCAATCATTAATATTAAACCTGGAAATTATCATATCTGTATTACTACCACATACCATCAAAGGTATAGGAACCTCTCCATTTGGTAAATCTATTATTTGAAATAGTGAATGCATACAGGGAGATGTATCTAAATCTTTACTTAAAGCAACTATCAACGAATGTAGAGGATGGGGAACTTTGTGACTTCCAAACAAACGATGAGCAATATTAATTAGAATTTCTTGACGACTAGCATTAACAGCTAAATTTCGTTGTGTATAGTAATGTACGTGCCAAGTTTTAGCCGGTTGTGGTGAAACTGCAAGTAATGTTAAAGTGCGAATTCTCCAAGGATATCGCTGTGCAAATAACAAAGCAACTACACCACTGATTCCATGACCAATCAAATGTACCTGATGCAATTCTGCTTTTAATAAAAAATCGTACAATAACTCTATTGCTGTTTCTATACAGCTTGATTCATCAAAATTATCTTGAATATATTCCCATCTAGCAATTCGGAAATACCTACTTAAATATTGCTGTAGAGGTAAATCAAAATGTTTTAAACTGGGACTTACATTTATCCACACAACATCATAATTATTTGACATTAGGACTTACGGATTGACAGAATAACCAAATAGTGAATTGATAAATATTTTAGAGAAATAGTAAGTGAAATAATCAACTATAGAGTTAAGATAGTTGATAATAAAAACCTTCAAAAAACAAGTAAAAAAATAAAAACCTACTCGTTTTCCCCGATATAATTACCTTTCACCCATGGGGTGCGGTTCATCTCTTTCTATCTCTTCTCTCTGTCTTGAAAAGTTGCTCATGGCATGGGAATCCCCAATATTTCCACTTTTCGCTGTGTTCTCTGTGCCTGGGGCGTTTTTTTCAGTAATCTTCTAGCGAGAAAGGAGTAATTCAATTAAAGACGTTGAATAAAAAAGTAGTGAATAGTAGTTATGAGAACACGAAATATGATATCCAACAATAAAACTACTCACTTTCAAAAGTCATAGCTCTAAATATATAAGAGCGTCACCTAAAACTACAATTGAAACTCTTTCTTCAACTGTTCAACCCAAGCAATAAGTCTTTCTTCTGTCAAATCAGATTGATTATCTTCATCAATTGCTAATCCACAGAACTTATTATTATCTCGAACTGCTTTTGATTCATTAAAGTCATAACCTTTTGTTGAAGTATAACCTACAGTTTTACCACCGAGAGAAGAAATTTTTTCTTCTAACATTCCCATCGCATCTTGAAAACTATCACCATAACCAATTTGGTCTCCGGGACCAAAATAAGCGACTGTCTTACCATCAAAATCGATTTCATCTAGATTCTCAAAAAAGTCGTCCCAATCGGTTTGTAATTCACCAAAATTCCAAGTTGAAGAACCAATAATTAAATATTCATATTCACTAAAATCTTCTATCTCAACTTGAGAAATATCGTATAAATCTACAATGTCACTACCTAACATTTCCTTAATTGTTTCAGCAATAGATTCAGTTATACCTGTAGTCGTACCGTAAAACAGACCTACTTTCTTTGACATAATTACACCTTTAATATTACAAATATGAATCAGCTAGATTACGATAAATCTAGTATTTTAAAAATTAACTATCGAGCCAATATACAAATATAAATTACAAATATAAACTATTGTCAACCATGACCGTGACCTTCTCCGGTAATATGAATTAAATTATCAAGATTCTCACCGCTAATACGATAAGCTGCTCCAAACCCAATCACAAATAATCCTTTATAAGGAGTTAATTGGAAAATCCGAAAATCTGGTAAGCTTTGTAAAGCATCTATGATATTACCAAAACGTTCTACAAATCTATCTACAATTAAATTCCATTCTGAATTATCTTTTTGAAGCAAACTAGCAGTACAATCATAAGTCAAACGACGACGTGCAAATATTTGCTTGGTCTCTACTTCATCTTCAATAAACATTACACTCGCTTTTCCATTTGCATGAAGATTCTGAGTATGAACAGACATTCCACTCACAAAAACATAAACATTTTTATCTGCATCTATGACAAATGGTGCATAGCTAACATTAGGATTTTCTTGAGAATTAATTGTAGCTAGCATTACGCTTTCTACGGACTCTGTAAATGCTTGATATTCTTTTCTTACTTCTTCGATTTTCATTATAGCTAAATCTAACTTTCTGTTTATTCTTGTTTATTGATAATTATTCTACACAACTTCAAGAATGATTAATGTATAGTAAAAATTAAATATGATTAGAGAATTTATTAAACATTTATAGGTGTATTTTAAAAGTATTTTGTTAAACAATAAAATTACTATCTCACTTAAGTTTGTCTAAATTAGATCAACAAAATCATCTTTTCTCAAAAAATATTAAATTTTCGGCTATTGCTTGCTTAATGATAAATATTCCTGTATATCTACTAGAAACGAATCATTACACTAATGTTTTTTGTATATTTAATCACTTGTTTTTGATAAGTAACTAATTTTTAGCAGATCTAATCCTCAAATAGCCTATGAATAATTACCGTCAGCTAGGTCAAAAATTTTGGAAGGTAAGCAAGCCTTATTGGTTTTCTCAAGAAAAACAAGGTGCCATAGCTTTATTGTTGCTTCTAATACTTCTGTCAGTTAGCGGCAGTAGTTTTTTGGTGATAGAAACCATACAGAGAGGAGAATTACTTTCATCTTTAGCAGCGAAGGATTCTGTAAGATTTTATCGAACGTTACTGTTATTATTTGGGATTATTGTAGCTGCAATTCCATTAATATCTTTTAAGACCTACGTTCAAGGTAAACTAAGCTTGTATTGGCGTAGATGGTTAACTAATCGTTTTTTGCATTGCTATTTAGATAATCTCAATTTTTATCGTCTCAATTTTGATCCAGATGTAGATAATCCAGACCAGCGTATTGCTGAAGATATTAATAATTTTACCCAACAATCTCTATATTTGTTAACTATTTTATTTGATTCAATTTTACAGTTAATTTTATTTAGTAGTATTTTGTGGTCAACTTCTCCGATTTTAATGTTAGTTTTGATTATCTATGCTGTAGTAGGAACCCTAATTACAACTTTAGTTTTAGGGCGTAAATTGGTAGCGATTAATTTTGATCAACTTAAACGAGAAGCTGATTTTCGTTTTGGTTTAATTAGAGTGCGAGATAATGCGGAATCAATTGCTTTTTATCGCGGACAAAATCAAGAATTTAATCGAGTTAAACAACGCTTTGTTAATGCTTTTAATAATTTTAATAATTTAATTCGTTGGCAATTTGGTTTAACTATATTTCAGAATGGTTATCAATATATTAATTTTGTATTGCCTTTTATAATACTTGCACCACGAATTTTTGCTGGAGAATTAGAGATTGGAGCAGTAGCGCGATCGCAAGCAGCTTTTGAGAGGATTGGTTTTGCTTTAGGCTTGATTATCAATCAGTTTGAGAAGTTGAGTGCTTTTAGCGCAGGAATCGATAGATTATCAACATTATCGGAGTTTACACAAAGCAATCAAGTTTTAGCTGACAGGGTAAATAAAATTCTTATTCAAGAAAGTCCTCATTTAGAAATCAATCATCTTACCGTTCAAATTCCAGCATCTGACAAAACCATAATAGAAGATTTATCTATTACTATTAACAAAGGAGAATCCTTATTAATTATAGGTGATAGTGGAGTTGGAAAGAGTTCTTTACTGCGTGCAATAGCTGGATTATGGAGTTTTGGAAAAGGAAATATTCATCGACCAAAATCAGAAGATATATTGTTTCTACCCCAACATCCTTATATGATTTTAGGTTCTTTACGTCAGCAGCTTTTATATCCATATTTAGATAAACAAATTAGCGATAGAGAACTAATTGAAATTTTGAATATAGTTAATTTATCTAAATTAGCAACTAAATATCAAGATTTGAATATAGTAGAAGAATGGTCTCAATTACTTTCTATTGGAGAACAACAGCGCCTAGCTTTTGCTCGTTTATTACTGATAAAACCTAATTATGCAATCTTGGATGAAGCTACTAGTGCTTTAGATGAAACAAATGAATTAGAGCTTTACCAGCAACTCCAACAAACTGAAACTGCTTATATTAGTGTCGGTCATAATCCTCAATTATTAAAGTATCATCAGCAAGTATTAGAAATAGGAAATAAACAAGACTGGAGTTTATATCCGACTAAATAGAATGAATAATCAAGAATAAACTACTGCGATATTTTTTTTGCTAGTAATGTTTTTTTATTATTGTTACTATTACTATTATCTATCCCAACTAGATAATTTATTTTACACAGCTAATTATTCATGAGCAATCAATTTGATATTAAACTTTTACAGCAATTTTGGAAAGTTGCTAAACCTTACTGGTTCTCTTCAGAAAAATGGGGAGCTATAACCCTTTTAATTTTGTTGATTATATTATCATTATTTAGTACTGCATTACTTTTAATAGTAAGCATTTTTCTTGGAGAAGTTACAACATCCTTAGCCGAACAAGACCGAGAAAGATTTACCCAATCGATATTAATCTTTATCGGTGTAATTGTCTTGGGTGTCTTTTTACTATCTTTAAAAAGTTATATTCAAGCTAAACTTTCTCTTTACTGGCGACGCTGGTTAACTGATAGTTTTCTGAATCGGTATTTTGACCGTCAAACATTTTATCGTCTTAGCTTCAATGGGGAAATAGATAATCCTGATCAGCGTATAGCTGAAGATATTAGAACATTTACTTTACAAGCTGTTAACTTTCTAATTATTATCTTTGATTCAATATTACAATTAATTGCTTTTGTGGGAATTTTATGGGTAACATCAATTCCATTAACAATTTTTTTAGTTGTTTATGCTGTTTTCGGAACTGTAATTACAGCTATTTTCTTCGGTAGAATTTTGATCCAAATTAATTACAAACAACTAAAATACGAAGCAGATTTTCGCTATAGTTTAACTCGGATTCGGGAAAATGCTGAAGCTATTGCTTTTTATCGAGGAGAAAATTCCGAATATAATCAAACTCAATCACGTTTTAAGTTAGTTTTAAACAACTTTCATCGGCTAGTTAATTGGCAACTCAGACTTAATTTCTTTCAAAATAGCTATCAATATATCACTTTACTTTTACCAACAATTGTTCTCGCTCCTCGTATTTTATCTGGAGAGTTAGAAGTTGGAGCATCTGCAAGAGCAGCTACAGCTTTTAGAAGTATTTTGATTGCTCTTACTTTAATTGTGACGCAGTTTGAACAATTGAGTAATTTTGCAGCCGGAATTAACCGTTTAGAAAGCTTGAGCAAATTCGCACGTACAATAAATAAAATTCGTCCGGAAGCATCAATTATTGATTTTAGAGAAAATAATTTTTTAGCCACAATTAATTTAACTTTATATACTCCAAACTATCAAACAACTTTAGTTGAAAATTTATCTCTTACTGTTAACCCCGGTGAATCATTATTAATTGTTGGTGCTAGTGGTGTAGGGAAAAGTTCTTTACTACGAGCTATGGCTGGTTTATGGTATTCAGGAGATGGTTCTATTATCCTTCCTCCACAAAAAGAAATACTATTTTTACCTCAACGTCCTTACATAATTTTAGGTTCTCTACGGGAACAACTTTTATATCCCAAACAACAACAAGAAGTTACTGACGAACAACTTTTACAGATATTAGAAAAAGTGAACTTACCTTTGATTGGTAATAAAATTAGTAGCTTGGATACAATATTAGAATTTAATAAAATACTTTCAATAGGAGAACAACAGCGGCTTGCTTTTGCTCGTTTACTACTTGCTCAACCGCAGTACGCAGTTTTAGATGAAGCAACTAGTTCTCTAGATATAAAAAATGAAAAATTACTTTATAATTACTTACAAGATAGCTGTATTACTTATATCAGTGTCGGTCATCGTTCTACATTGGTCGAATATCATGACTCAGTTTTGCAACTTAATAACGACCGTAGTTATCGTTTAATCTCAAAAAAGGAATATGGCGATTATTCATAGTTTTAGTAATTTAATCAAGCAGCTAAGCTAAATGCAGTATGAGTGCCGGTTTCTTCCGGTGATACTCTGTATCCTAAACAAACTGCAAAAGCTTTACAAGTAACAATTTAAGCTCTCAAAAAAGCTCATTTAAGGCTCAGTAAAAAGTTCAGTGAACTCGATTTTGGATTTTGAAGGGGAATTGTCTCGATAGGTAGGTATGCAAAATGATTTGTGTGATTGTGAACGAAATGAAATGTAGCGTAACAATCTCAAACCCCTACGATTGCATCCGAAACGCTTTGCTCAATTCGCAATGACAAATGTATATTCAATTAATTAAATAATTCAAATAATTCAAAATCAATTGATTCAAGGTTCTGAACTTTTTATCAGCCATAGCTTTATTACAAAAGATACTGAAGATCAGCAGTTGCAAGAAGAGCAACTTAGACGGATTGTTAAACCCCTAAAAGAAAAACTATGGGATTACTTAGGAGACAAACAACGACTAAATGACGAATTAACCAGAATAATATCTCCTCAGCAATCTAATAATATTAATATGACAGCAAGTGAGAATATTGCTCTTTTACTTTCATCGAATCAAGACTATTGCTTATGATATGAAACGTTATGTGCAGTGGAGAATAAGTAAAATACTCACAACTACATCCCTTATTTATTAGACAGTTTACTTACTATAAACCTCCGGGGAAATAATTTTAGCTGACTCATCACTAAGGTAAAATCTTGTCACTGGCACTCCTGACTCTTCACATCGCAACGGTTCAATAATTTTCAAGTAAGGATTCCAAATTGCAATTACTCCCCGTTTTGCTTTTTTTCTAATCAGTTCGCATTCTATATGAACTGTTTGCAATAAAATTACCAAAGTACTATGTAATTTTGCTGTGACACTCAAGGAATATCGTTCTTGCAAATCGGTTAGTTTTCGCTTTAATTCCATTTGTGTCGCTTCAATCCGAGCTAATTCTTTTTCTTGTGCTTCTCCTTCCAAGTTCTTTTTGTTGATTTTGGCTCGAATTTCAGAAACAATTGTGTTGTAATAGGTTTTAATTCTTTCTTCATCCCTACCTAATTTACGCGATAAACTTTTACGCCAAGGTGTAATTTCTGTGTCAATCAATTTCGATGCATGGGAATTAGCAGTATTTAACAATGGTTCAAAGTTAATATGTTCCAAAATTGACGCATCTTTTAAACAAATTTGGTCGGATTTCCAAGACAGTGCATCACCAATTTCTACCCCAGGAATACCCGTAAGAGCATTAATAAAAAACGATATCATTCCCAACCGTTTTTCGTCTGCGCTCGCGGTATATGACATATTAAATAATATGTAGGGAGTTAATGCTTCAAAGGATTTACCAACACGAATTAAACCATTTTGCGGACATAAACTATCGCTAATTTTCTTCTCAAAGCCTGTAGATTTAAGATAGCCATCATACTTAATAGCTAATACAGATGCATAACCTTGAACATCAAGTAACCCAGAAAACTTATCAAATATTTCTGAATTATAGGTAACAAAATAGCTGTTGTTTACATCGGCTCTGGTGCTAAAACTAATAGAATCAGATACATCTAGAGAGCGAGCAATATCTACTGGCAGCAATGCTTCTAAAGTATCATCATTCGTAAATTCTGCAACTCCAGAGTTTAAACTAATTACTTGGTTGATAGCATCAAGAAGTTGATTTTTCATGCTTCTAAATCATCTCCAAATAAGTGTTCATCAAATTCTTGTACTTTTTGATAACTATGTTTGGCATCTAATAACTGTCCTCCAAAAGAATCGAAAGCATTGTCTAATTCATCTTTGTGAGAATTCGCCAACCACAGATTAATTACCATGTCTTCAAAATCAAATTCATCCCCCATATTCCCCAATATAGTTTCAATTTCTCCTACTACCAACTCAAACATATTGATTTTATCGTGAAGAACTTTTAAAATATATTCTTCAATACTCGACGCTATACAAAAATTAAAGATAAAAACATCTTGAGTTTGACCTATACGATGCAAACGACCAATACGTTGTTCAATCTTCATCGGATTCCAAGGTAGGTCATAATTAACAATTGCATTGGCAAATTGTAGATTGCGTCCTTCTCCTCCTGTTTCTGTTGCTAACATCACAGGGACTTGTTCTCGGAATTCTTCAATAGCGCTATCTTTGGCTTTGAGAGACATATCACCTCTGAAGGAACTATGTTTTATTCCAGCAGTTGTTAAACTTTCGGATAAATAAGTTTGGGTAGCAAGATTATTAACAAATACTAAAGTTTTTTGATTAGATTTTTTGAGCAAGTCTACTAACATCCGGGTTTTTTCAAACTGTTTGATATTACTAGCACGCTTTTTTAAAAACAAAATTTGAGAATTATTAAAACGAGACTGTAATCCTTCTAAAGAACTAAGTAAAGCCGCAGGGCTCGAACCAGCACGCATTAATAAGTTGTTTCTAGTTAACTTATCAATTGTTTTTTCTTCTCGTGACGAACGCAAGTATTCGTTGATAGCTTGATATAGTTCTTTTTCCTCATCTGTTGGCTGTACCGTAATAGTAGAAGCGAAGCGTTTAGGTAATTTAACGTCTACAACCGAACGAGTGTTTCTAATCATTACTTCCCGCATTAAATTCCTTAATTTTTCGGAATTTTTAGGAGTTCTACCATCCTTTGAACCGACATATTCCTTTTTAAACTGAACTTCTGTTTTTAACAATCCCGGTTTGAGTAGAGTCAGAAGATTAAATAGTTCTACCAAATGATTTTGCACGGGAGTTGCTGTCAACATTAAAATAAATCGCTTTTTAATCGCATCAACAAGCTTCCAATTAAGAGTACGACGATTTTTTAAATGGTGAGCTTCGTCCACTACTACCATATCCCAAGAACGGGAAGTGACATAATCAAAGTGAGTGGAATGTTTGGCAGTATTGATCGAAGCGACAATATGATTGTTACTTGTCCAAAACTCAGATGGTGGCAGTTGCCTTGAATCAGTTGTTACCGTACTAATGTTAAACTTTTCTTGTAATTCTTGTTGCCATTGAGATACGAGAGTAGCAGGAGTCAGAATTAAAAGGGATTTGATTTGATTTCTACAAAGGTATTCTTTACAAATCATTCCAGCTTCAATGGTTTTTCCCAATCCAACTTCATCTGACAACATCGCTCTACCACCAAATTGTTTGATAACTTTCTTAGCAGTTTCAATTTGGTACCAGTGTTTGTCAATATTGTAAAGTTCCGCCAGACATACTAATTGGTCGTAGTCAGCCAATATGGATAAATTGAACAGGGATAATCTGGCTTCATAGCTTTCATATGAGCTAAATTGGCGGTTTTTGAGAGCATAGGCAGCTTGTGAATCTTCAAATTTCAGCGAATAACTATCGTTCATTTGAAATTTAAAATGGTACTGATATTAATTCTCGCAGAAAAAATTGGATTCCGATTACTTTTGATACAACTCTTTAGCTTAACCAAACGCCTAAAACCGATATAGCATTTTTCTTCGCTGTTTGAGAATCTAGATTAACTTTTGCTAGAACAATACTGGTAAAGCTGGAACAAAATAATCATCTGTACCAGCAACGAGTAAGACGGGTGCTTGTAATTTATTTAATCCTACTTCACCGAATATATGGCTAGTTAGTGGGTTGATAGCGATGACAGCTTTGATGCGCTCGTCTTTTACAGTCAACGATTTATCAACGGGTAATATCATATCGATAATCCGGCATTTTCTAGTTCAAACGTTTGGTTGAAAACCTATCAGTAGTTTTCATACAGATAATTTCAAGATAAACAGAGCAATAACATTGAAAAAGCTTAAATCAAATTTTGCTTGTAGATGGTATTTAGCAAAGCCAAGAAAATAATCTCTACTTTCCAACCACCATTTACAGGCTAAGAAGCCGCCGGAGGAAGCAGAAGCTGTCGTCGTGGTTTTGTCTTATTCTTAGTCCGCTTTTTCACTAGCAAATAAGCAGCAGGGGTAAAATAAAGTGCCAGAAACGGAGAACCACCAATACCACCGGCGATCGCAATTGCAAGAGGTTGCCAAAAGCTACCACCATCAGTAATTAGCGGTATAAAACCAACCATTGTGGTAATAGTTGTGGTTAATACGTGACGAGTTGCTTTGACTACAACTTCCCTCACGGCTTTCACATCACCGCTCCGCGCTGCTTCGTTTTCATTGAAGGCAGACAAGATAATAATCGCACCGTTGATCGCAATCCCAATTAAACCCATTGTGCCGACAATAGCCATAAATCCAAATACCGAACCAAAAGCCCATAAAGCGAATAAAGCGTAACCAACAGAGCCAACACCAACAGCAAAAACAATACCCGTTTGTCGAAATGAACCTAGAGATAATACTAGTGTAATTATCATCACTAAGAATAACAATCCTACGGTTGACACAAGACCACCGACTGCATCGCTGCGTTCTGCTTGTTCACCACCAAACTCGTATCTATATCCTGGAGGAAGTTGAAATTTTTGTACTTCCAGACGTTTTTGTAATTCTTGCAAAACCGTTGACGGTAAAACTCCAGCAGTAATAAAAGCTTGAACAGTGTTGACTCGTTGTTCGTTACGTCTCGAAATTCGAGCTAATTGAGGTACTAAGTTAAAATTTCCCAGGGCTGATAAAGGACGCAGATTTATTTCAGAACCAGCACCTTGTTGATTCGGCTGTAAATTAAGAGAAGCAATTTGAGATAAGTCCCCTCTGTTGGAATTCGCAATTCGGACTCTTACAGGTAAATTTTCCGTAGCTTCAAGAATCGAACCACCAACGGAACCTTCCAAATAAGTTTGTAACTGTTGCGCGATCGCTGTATTATCAAGTCCGACTAATTTTGCTTGTTCTTCATCTATAGTCAATCCCAATTTGGGCAGAACTTCAGTCAAATCATCGCGTACATGAGTCACATTGG
>JBHJOU010000910.1:0-2534 GCA_050329355.1 Rivularia sp. (in: cyanobacteria) | reverse complement strand
AATCAGTTGCACGGGTTATCGATTCGGCAACTACAGCAAATTGCTCGTCAAATTCGAGACAAACATTTACAAACGGTAGCTGCAACCGGAGGACATCTTGGTCCTGGGTTGGGTGTCGTCGAATTGACATTGGGGCTTTATCAAACTCTGGATTTAGATCGAGATAAAGTTATTTGGGATGTGGGACATCAAGCATATCCCCACAAATTGATCACAGGACGTTACAATCATTTCCACACCTTACGACAGAAGGATGGAGTTGCAGGCTATTTAAAGCGCTGTGAGAATAAATTTGACCATTTTGGTGCCGGACACGCTTCTACAAGTATTTCGGCGGGTCTAGGAATGGCGTTGGCACGAGATATGAAGGGAGAAAATTTTAAAGTCGCTGCGATTATCGGCGATGGAGCCTTGACTGGTGGTATGGCTTTGGAAGCTATCAATCACGCTGGGCATTTGCCTAATACTAATTTGTTAGTTGTCCTCAATGACAACGAAATGTCAATATCTCCTAACGTCGGCGCAATTCCCCGTTATTTAAATAAAATGCGGTTGTCTCCGCCGATGCAGTTTATTAAGGATAATTTAGAGGAGCAAGTTAAGCAGCTGCCTTTTGTCGGTGAGTCTTTGACTCCGGAACTCGAACGCATCAAAGAAGGAATGAAGCGGTTAGCGGTTCCCAAGGTAGGAGCGGTGTTTGAAGAACTCGGTTTTACCTACATGGGACCTGTTGATGGTCATAATTTGGAAGATTTAATTGCGACTTTCAAGCAAGCGCATAAAATACCCGGACCAGTTTTAGTTCATGTTGTGACAACAAAGGGTAAGGGTTATGACATCGCTGAAAAAGACAAAGTAGGCTATCATGCCCAAAGTCCGTTTAATTTAACAACGGGTAAAGCGATTCCTTCAAGTACGCCCAAACCACCTAAATACTCAAAAGTCTTTGCTCATACTTTAGTAAAACTTGCCGAACAAAACCCAAAAATCGTCGGTATTACTGCTGCCATGGCTACAGGGACTTGTTTAGATAAACTTCAAGCCAAGTTACCTAAACAATATATAGACGTAGGAATTGCCGAGCAACACGCCGTTACCTTAGCTGCTGGATTAGCTGCCGAAGGTATGCGTCCCGTTGCCGATATTTATTCTACATTTTTGCAACGTGGCTACGACCAGATAATTCACGACGTTTGTATCCAAAATTTACCCGTGTTTTTCTGCTTAGATCGAGCCGGAATTGTCGGTGATGATGGTCCGACTCACCAAGGAATGTACGATATTGCTTATATGCGCTGCATTCCCAATATGGTGATGATGGCACCTAAAGACGAAGCCGAACTCCAACGCATGACAGTCACGGGTGTTAACTATACCAAAGGACCGATCGCCATGCGTTTTCCTCGCGGTAATGGTTATGGTGTTCCCCTAATGGAAGAAGGTTGGGAGCCTTTGGAAGTTGGCAAAGGTGAAATTTTGCGTAACGGCGATGATGTATTAATGATCGGTTACGGTTCGATGGTAAATACGACGCTACAGGCTGCGGAAATTCTCAGCGAACATGGTATTGAAGCTACCGTCATTAATGCTCGTTTCTGCAAGCCTTTGGACACGGAATTAATGTTCCCCTTAGCAAGAACAATCAAGCGAGTCGTCACCTTAGAAGAAGGTTGTCTAATGGGTGGTTTCGGTTCTGCGGTTGCAGAAGCGCTGTTAGATGCCGATATCTTAGTACCCATCAAGCGTTTCGGTGTACCGGATGTTTTAGTTGATCATGCCAAACCCGATGAAAGTAAGGCAGAATTAGGTTTAACTAGTCCCCAGATTGCTCAAAGAATTTTAACAGCTTTCTTCAGCAATCAACCATCTGCTGTAGTTTAATTACAATAAATTTGCTAAGAGATGGAGTGAGGAGTGAGGAGTTAGGAGTGAGGAGTGAGGAGTGAGGAGTTAATAAGAATTATTTTCTCCCCATCCCCCATCTCCCTATCCCCCCATCCTCTCTTAGTAATCAAATTCCTAATTCAAGGTAAGATGTCGCAAAATAATCTCGTATATCCTGTAATTTGGCAAAATAATTCGGTTTCTTTAATCGACCAAACTCGTTTACCTGCGGAATATTCCTACGTGGAAATTCACCGTAGTCAAGATATGGCTCAGGCAATCAAGACTATGATTGTCCGTGGTGCGCCTGCAATCGGAATTGCTGCTGCATATGGTATATATCTAGGAGCGCGGGAAATTGAAACAACTAACCGCGATCAGTTTATCCAACACTTAGAAAATGTCGCCCAAATGCTGCGCGAGACTCGTCCGACAGCAGTTAATTTATTTTGGGCAATTTCACGTATGCTCAAGGCTACTTATGAAACAATCGGTACTGTAGAAGAAATTAAACAAACTCTGCTCGAAACCGCCCACGCGATTCATAATGAAGACCTGCAAACTTGTCATAGAATTGGCGATCGCGGTTTGTTAGCATTACCAGAAACACCAGAAAAGTTGACTTTACTGACTCACTGTAATGCTGGTGG
>JBHJOU010000047.1:0-2486 GCA_050329355.1 Rivularia sp. (in: cyanobacteria) | reverse complement strand
TCACAATACCGTTCGTCATAATAGCGCGATGCACCCCGCCAACCCAACATTGGATTTTCTTCCTTGGGTTCAAATTGTCTTCCCCCCAGCAAATTCGCATATTCATTACTTTTAAAATCTGACATCCTAACTATTACCGGCTTCGGATAAAATGCCGCTGTAATTCTAGCGATTCCTTGAGCTAATTTATCGACAAAAAATGCTGGTTTATGGTCATAAAGTGCAGTTATTTCGGCAATTTTTTCCTTAACAAACGCATCTTCTAACTCATTAAAATAAACCAAAGCCATCGGATGAATTTGAATTTGATTAGCAATAATAAATTCAGTCCGCGCTAACCCCACACCATCATTGGGAATTGTCGATAAACGAAATGCTTCTTGAGGATTTCCCACATTCATCAAAATTTGCGTTCTTGTACGGGGTAAATCTTCTAACTGCACCTCTTCCACTACAAAAGGTAACAATCCTTGATAAACCTTACCTTCTTCCCCTTCCGCACAAGAAACCGTTATCTCCTGGGAAGTTTTCAAAACTTTGGTAGCATTATCGCATCCCACAATCGCGGGTAAACCTAACTCTCTAGCAATAATCGCCGAATGACAGGTTCTCCCCCCCGAATTAGTGACGATCGCACTCGCTTTTTTCATAATCGGTTCCCAATCGGGGTCGGTTCGATCCGTTACCAGTATTTCTCCCCTTTGGAACTGTTCGATTTTACTCACATCCACAATTACCCGCGCTTTCCCCTGAGCAATGGCTTCCCCCACAGCACGTCCGATGGTAAGAAGATGGGGGGAAGTAAGAGGAGTGGGAGATGGGGGGATGGGGGGATGGGGGGAGTTAGCAGAATTGTCCCCTTGTCCCCTCGTCTCCTCGTCCCCTTGTCCCCTTATCTCCTTGTCCTTAACAAAGCGATAACTTCTCAAGGTATTCTGCTGCTTCTGTGACTGTACCGTTTCCGGACGAGCTTGGACTATAAACAGTTCGTTGGTAATCCCGTCTTTAGCCCATTCCATATCCATCGGGGTGTATTTACCATGAACGTGAGAATAATGCTCTTCTATGACACAAGCCCACCGCCCTAACTGTAAAATATCTTCGTCGTTTAAAGCAAATTTAGCTCTTTCGGTAGAAGACACCGGCACATTTTTTACATTCTTTGAGCCGTCGTCGTAAACCATTTTAATTTCTTTACTACCCAATCTTTTATCAATAATTGGTCGAAATCCTGACATTAAAGTCGGTTTAAAAACATGATATTCATCGGGATTTACGGCACCTTGAACTACATTCTCTCCCAAACCGTAAGCTGCTGTAATCAAAGCCGCATCTTTAAAACCGCTTTCTGTTTCAATCGAAAACATTACCCCCGAAGTCGCTAAATCCGAACGTACCATTTTCTGCACTCCCACCGCTAGCGCAACTTCAAAATGGTCAAAACCTTTAGTATGTCGATAGGAAATCGCTCTATCTGTAAATAACGAAGCGAAACAACGATGAGTAGCCGCTAATACCTCTTCAACTGTAGTGATGTTAAGGTAAGTTTCCTGCTGCCCCGCAAAACTCGCATCCGGTAAATCCTCAGCTGTGGCACTCGAACGCACTGCAACATCTGTATCCACATTATACTGCTCGCACAAACTACTATATGCCGTTGCGATCGCGCTTTTAAATTCCGAGGGGAATGGTGTATGTAGCAACAATTTCCGCGCTTTCTTTCCCCGACTGCGTAAATTTTGTAAATTATCTACATCTAAATCGGAAAACACTTTCCGCAGCTTTTCTTCTAACCCCGCTGATTTTATAAAATAGCGATAAGCATAAGCAGTAGTCGCAAAACCATTAGGGACATTCACACCTTTAGAAGTCAACTGTCCAATCATTTCTCCCAAAGACGCATTTTTACCGCCGACTATGGAAATATCCTCAATGCCGATTTGATTGAACCACAATATAAGCGCTTGTTCTTTAGCTATTTCATTCATAACTATTTAGCTGTTCCGGTAGATGCCTAAATCGTGAATAATATTTTATTTATTTAATTTATACTCTAATTGATTAATTATAAAACTTACACCTTGACAAAAATCATCAATTGTGATTTTTACACCAAAACAAGCAGTTTTCAAAAGTCGGGTTTTTATAAATACTTAGGCTTGCATTATTTACATCATTACTCGTGAGTTATATAAGCCCTGACTCTTCCCTCTTCCCTCTTCCCTTACAGATAAAAACTTGACTTTATACTTTTGATGAAGTATATTCGATTACCAGAAATTATTTTTAAATTTAAAAAAAAAAGCAGCACATCCATGTAGAAGCCATACTCTAACCGTTAATGCTACAAATGGCTAATCATAGGATGTGCCTACTTTAAGCAGTATAAAACCGCTTGTACTTATAATTAATTAATTAATGCCAAAACCACAGGTTTGGATGGGATTCTTAAAATTTAAAAACAGAGATTCTATAGCTAATTAAGC
>JBHJOU010000911.1:0-2559 GCA_050329355.1 Rivularia sp. (in: cyanobacteria) | reverse complement strand
ACAACAGATATAAAAGTTCATCTCACAGAAGGACATTTATCCGATGCAGATAAAGTAGAAAATCCGAGAGGT
The DNA here is from genome assembly GCA_050329355.1 of Rivularia sp. (in: cyanobacteria). GTDB lineage: Bacteria > Cyanobacteriota > Cyanobacteriia > Cyanobacteriales > Nostocaceae > Rivularia. The sequence goes on along the minus strand of JBHJOU010000911.1, from coordinate 2,487 downwards.
TGGTATAAAAAACAAAAAGCCGATGGTATTTATTATTGTTTGTCTCTGGGTGGTAGTAAAGAAAAATTAGACGTAGAAATTGCTCCCAATGGTAAGGAAATCTGGATAAATTGGGCAAATGTACCCCTGGCTGAAGTAACAGCAATTTTACTCGGTTGCGTGTTAGGAACTGCCTTACGGTTACAAGGAAAAATCTGCCTCCACAGAGCGTGTTATCGCAATAGATAATTGTGCGATCGCCATTATCGGCGCCAAGGGGTTGGGTTTAGGCGACTTATCCTCCTAAAATAATACTATTGTGATGCTGAACGTTCGGCTTAACCGATATTTAACCAAACATTATTAAACACTCCGATATTTAACCATATATAAACCTATCAATTTCACAGTAGTTATTAGTTGGGTTCCTGCGTTGGTTTTCGCAACTGAGAAGGCGAAATTGGCGTACCAGAAAAGGTAGATTGCTTAAAGTTAGCTTTTTCCTACCCGTTAGTCTCTAGCTGGGAGGAACTGGATGCGAAGTCTATGGAAACTCTACACTAACTTGATTCAGACTTCCAGCTACCTTGTTTCTATAACTGACGGTAAACAATTCTCCCTTCTTTAGATTACACGATGGCGCTAATAACCAAACGGGACTGCGCCAGTGACAATCTTCACTTGCTTGAGTGGGAGCCGTTGAAAGAATAGTTGTGGGACTTAGTTCTAATTCAAAGTAAACCAGAATCCCATCCAATCGGCCGTCAGCGCTAGCTGTTACAGTTGTGGTGGTATCAATTGCCAAACTACTTACAAGCTGCAAATCAATTTCAGCCAGCATTATAGGTTCGCTTAACGTTTCCCAGTTTTTAGCTAAATGGGGTTTTAGATGAAACGCATAGGGGGAAGTTTGGGCAACTGTCTCTAAGAAACTAAAATCAATTCCATACCATGACTGCCAATTTGACAATGCGCTCCTGCTGACTTTCCGCTTCTGCAACTGGGCTTCAGGAATGGTGACAGCCAAACTGTAAATTTTTAATCGACTGGGTATCAACCGGGCATTGGGTTTGAGCAGTCGCTGGCGAGCATCCAAGGTGAATTCTAATACTTGCTCTCCCAACGGCTCGTTACCGATAATTTCACTAATCAGCACATCTGCCTTTTCTGGTAAACTAACTTGGGTAGACCAACCTTGTACTAGGGTAATTTTATCTGCCAAGCCATTCGCCTCAAAGATTGCTTGAGCCGCAGACCCAATCTTACTTGCTTCTATAGCATAAACGCGACTTGCACCCGCACAAGCAGCAGCAATGGCTAATACACCCGTCCCCGTTCCCAAATCTACCACTACATCTCCAGGACGCACAACTTCCCGAATCGCTGCTAAATAAGTGGCTGTGCGCTGGCGATCGTTTAACATGGCAATATGAATACCGATCGCGTCAAATCCATAGGGATCTGTTCTCAGCGTCGGTGATATTATTCCTTCTTCTACCAAAATTCCCGCCCGATATAGCTGCAAAATTGTACTGTTTAAATTCATCCAATCCTGCGCCCCAAGAATTAGCTCCTTTAACTTGGACAAGGCTTGCTTCATAGAAATCGGTTGGGCAAAAATATTCAGAACGGCTAACCCGTGCGTGCCGCAAGCAATAACTCCATCCTTTGTGATAATCTGGGCGTAATTGCTAGAATCGATCCTTACTTGAACTTCGGGAATTCGTTGCAGTAGGGTATGGGGAGAAAGTTGATTCATCAATCTTGGTACTATTGCTTTTAACTGGTTGAGGATAAAAAAAGATTTGGCTCTTCAGTACTTGTTAAACTGGAGATGGAGTTGGATACTGCTGCCGTTGAACTTGAGGCACAGCAAGACAGCAGAACAGATACGTAATGTTTTTATACTGGAACAACACGCTATGCTGATGAAAGTAGAAGGTGCCTCTCCAAACCTACGAGGCATAACCAATTATCATAACTATATATTAGGAGAGCGTCAACAGCAGTTAGCTGATGCCAGTGAGGATGTGGCGCGCGTTATAAATGTAACTGCAATAAACATTGACGTTTAGATTTTGAGGTCATATTATGTAGCGATGAATTTTGTATATTTAAGCACCAATACGTAAAAAACTTACCTATTTTATGTTTAGTGTGTAATGGCTATACGTCATAACTCGCAATAGTTATACTGATTCTATTTTATTTGCAGAGAAATAAACATTTATGTATTGAAACCAACTTATGTGCGTGCGGAGGGAGTCATTAATCTAACCCAATACTGCTCGGTTAAAATTTTTTATATATGAAGTACGAAATTCCCCATCTGCTATGTAATGAGCCGTGGGGCGCCTTTAACGAGGAACCGACATATTTATACCTTTTCGACTTTCGACAACAAAGCTTTTCGTTTAAACTGTTTCGTCACGAGTGAGCCATTCCTCCATTTCAAGAGGCTGTTGCCAATTAAGCATTGCTGCCGTAAAATCATCAAGTTGCTTGGCG
>JBHJOU010000898.1:0-10670 GCA_050329355.1 Rivularia sp. (in: cyanobacteria) | reverse complement strand
ATTTTCCCCGATTTTTCTGAATTCTGTGAGTTAGCAAAACAAGGTAATTTTGTCCCGGTGTATCAAGAATGGGTGGCTGATTTGGATACACCTGTTTCGGCTTGGTATAAAGTATGTGCTGGTCATGCTTATAATTTTCTGCTGGAATCGGTGGAAGGTGGGGAGAAATTAGGACGTTATAGTTTACTTGGTTGCGATCCTTTATGGATTTTAGAGGCGAAGGGTGAAATTTCTCCAGGGAATGGGGCTGCTGGTTATCGGACAATTCAAACTTTCCGGGATGGGAAACAGGTAGTTTTTCAAGGCGATCCTTTTAATGCTTTAGCTGAATGTCTGACGGTTTTGCAGCCAGTTAGTTTACCTCAATTACCACCGGGGATTGGCGGTTTGTTTGGTTTTTGGGGCTATGAATTAATTCACTGGATTGAACCACGGGTAAAGATTTATCCGCAAGATGAGCGGAATATTCCTGATGGATTATGGATGCAGGTAGACCATTTGTTGATTTTTGACCAAGTAAAACGGAAAATTTGGGCGGTTGCTTATGCGGATTTGCGTGGCTCGAATGTAGATTTAAGAGCAGCTTACGAAAAAGCAAGTGGTATGGTTTCTGGAATGGTAAACAAGCTCTGTGAATCTTTACCAGGTGAAAAAAGCATCATGGAATGGACTCCACCGGGAAGTAAAAATCTCAAGGAAACTGGGGAGTATAAAAGCAATTTTACAAAAGCAGAATTTTGTGCAAGCGTTGAAAAAGCAAAGGATTATATCAAAGCTGGTGATATTTTTCAAGTTGTTGTTTCCCAGCGATTATCAACTGAATATAATGGTGACCCCTTTGCGCTTTATCGTTCGCTGCGTCAGATAAATCCTTCACCTTATATGTGTTACTTCCACTTTCAAGATTGGCAAATAATCGGTTCGAGTCCGGAAGTGATGGTGAAAGCTCAAAGCGATGGGGAAGATGGAGTTGTTGCGACAGTGCGTCCAATTGCGGGAACTCGTCCCAGAGGTAAAACGGTGAAGGAAGACGCAGCATTTGCCGAAGATTTATTAAAAGACCCCAAAGAAGTCGCCGAACACGTGATGCTGGTAGACTTAGGACGTAACGATTTGGGACGGGTTTGTGAAAATGGTAGTGTTAAAGTTGACGAGTTAATGAAAATCGAGCGTTACTCCCACGTTATGCATATCGTTAGTAATGTCGTGGGTAAATTAGCACCGGGTAAAAATGCTTGGGATTTGCTCAAAGCTTGCTTTCCTGCGGGTACAGTTAGCGGAGCGCCGAAAATCAGAGCAATGGAAATTATCCACGAATTAGAACCTTGTCGTCGCGGGGTTTATTCCGGAGTTTATGGATATTATGATTTTGAAGGACAATTAAATAGCGCGATCGCAATTAGGACGATGGTAGTTCGGGATAAGACTGTGATGGTACAAGCGGGTGCGGGTTTAGTGGCTGATTCGGAACCGGAGAAGGAGTATGAGGAGACTTTGAATAAGGCTAAGGGTTTGTTAGAAGCGATAGGTTGTTTAAAAAATCCCTTGTAAAAACCCGACTTCTCACCCAACTGAGGAATAAATAAGTCGGGTTTTTCAGTTGAAATATCTAGAAAACAGCACTACTATTGTAAAAACCCGACTTCTGTTAGAAAGTAATATTAGTGTAACGGTTGGTGTGAAAAACGAATAAAAAATCGTAATCTAATGTTAGTATCTGTAATCAACTACTCCCTTCCCAGCAGAAGATTACCGATAAAAAAACCGATGCTTGACGCAGAGAACGCAAAGGAAAGAGATAAAGAAAAATAGGTAATTTTCCAGCGGGATAGGAGTAATAAATTGTTAGAAAAACTCAATTTTTGATTAAGACTAATTTAACACCTTTAACCTTTTAAGAATCTTTTTGAGAAAGAATCAAATTGAGTACATTTAATTCATTGGAAGTCAACAAATATTTATCTGTAAAGCTTTTTTTTCTAATTTCTCTTAAGCTGTAACTTCTAAAAAGCACAAATGGAAATTCTCTATACTTATCACCAATCGGTAAAATATTATTAACGGGATAAAGTAAGCGGATATAAGTAGCAAGAATGTCTCGAAAACGTTCGTCTTCTGGTTCTTCTGGTTGATTAGAGAAATATTCTTTTAATACTTCACCACTGATAAATGTAAATAATGGCAAAGTATAATACTGGTCTATATTTTGACTGGATAGTTGAAGTTTTTGAGTTTTGTGATTTTCTTCTTTGAGTTTTTTAACTAATTCTATAGCATCTTTAATAGCAGAACGTAAATTTTCCGGATATGATTTACTATGGCTAATAATTTGCATATTCTGCCATAATTTTTGATTAACGTAAGTAGCTATATCCAAAACTCGCATTTGATAAGTTTCTTCTAAAGTATTGTTAGGAATAGGTACTATTAATAAACTTCCGCTGATATATCCTAATTCAATATTCCCCAAATCTAATAATTTATCTAAGCTACTACAGTGTTTCGCAAAACTATTATTAAAAGTTTTATATAAATCAAGATAATTTAAATCAATAGTATCTCTGACGGTAAAATCTGCGGTACCTAAAAGTTTTTCTAAACTTGTATAAACGTTTTCGATTAAAATATCGCTTCTGTTTCTCCGATGTTCTTGCTTTAGCTGTTTGATTAAGTTTGCTATTTGAGCAGAAAATGTTTGACCAGCGGTAAAAATTGATTTCCCACCGATAGGAATCACAATAAATTTGTCTCTACCGATGTTTCCATAACCAAAAATTCTGGTATTGATAGAAGCTTTTAAAATTAATAATATATTTAATAATGATAATACACTTTCTTGTAAAGCTAATTGTTGACTTTCAAAGTCATCTTGATAGTAAATTGACTTTTGACTTAAGTAAAATATGATCTGTTTATCTTGATGATCAATTTTATCATCTCCACGACCTCTGTATATTACCTGAATGACTTCCATGAGGTTTTTCTCAATTTGAAATCTGGGAATTTCGACCAAAATATCTTTTGCTTTAGGAAAAGATAAACCTCGACTTCCGGAAGCAGTCATAAAAACGATTTTGACATCATTTTTATATTGATTAATTTTTTCTTTCTCTAAGTCTGATATGTCAGCGTGAATTTCAATATAATCTTCAAAGGGTTGAAATTTTTCTATTTTCTGGGCAATTTTTTCAATTAGTTCACCCAATCTTTGTTTATCTTGAATGTAAACTATAATTTGTTCAACTTCAGAACGATTTAACAAAGCTTCGATATCTTGAAGAATTTCTTTTTGTAAGCATTTAGTTAAACTATTTTTATCCTGAAGTCGAAATTTTTCTACAAATTGACAAGATTCTACTATCGCTTTATATGTAATTAATACACTTTTAGCTGGGTAAGAATTAGCGTTAATAATTGTAGACGGTAAATTTTTAAATACAAAATTTTCGATGGAAAGAGGTTCGGATATATGGGAAGTTCTCCGAAAATATATTTTATCTGGTTCTGCTGATTGATCACCTAGATGTTGATTGATAATGTTTTTATCGACTATGGAAGCATCAGCAATGATTACTTTTGTGTTGAAACCATGCTGAGAATCTGTCAATTCATATGTTTTCAATATTTTACTAATAGCGTGTAAAAATTCAACACCGCTGTCATCCCCAGTTATTTCATCTATCATGATGAATAGATGTTTTATTCTACTAGAAATAACTTGCATCTTTTCAGGTATGACAAGATTTTCTCTTTTGTTATAAGCATTTATAAAAATTTTTTCAAAGTGTTTTAAAGTATCGCTACCATCAAATGTTTTTTTCAGAGATTGAATTGAAGCGGTAGCAACAATATTTTGAGAATATTGACGCTCTATAACGATAGAAATAGCTTCAGAAATACTATTTAATACACCTCGATTATTCTTTCCTTTATCTTGAATAGTATCTTCTGTATTTTTGTGAAGTCGATTGTTATGCTGGAAATGGAATTCAGCATTGCGACTATCGCAAAATTTTACTGATTGTAATCTAAAATCTCCGTGATGTTGATTAGATAAATATTGTACAGTGTATTCTCCTTGATTATCGTTAATTAAATTACTATAAGTATTAATAGCTAAGATTCTATCATCGCATAAATTTTCTGACTTTTTATCCTTAAACTTTTCGATAATATCTAGATTTACTTGCTTTCGGGGGCTAACATAAAAAAATAGAAAACCCTCATCTACATGACTTTTGAGAAAACTTGCGATCGCAGTTGTTTTACCGATACCAGGATTACCTGTTAAAAAGATATAAGTAGAGTCGGAAATTAGTTGTTTTTTGATTAATTCTGCATGAGCATTTCGTAAGTCTAAAGTTCCAGTTAATCCTAATTTATAGATTAAATTTTGAGGTACTTTATCCACAGAATTAAAAAAACCTTCAACTCGCTCTTGATGAATGACATTAGTTGTATTATTAGCAGGAATATCTAACAGAGCATCAACAAAATTTTTCCCTTTGATAAAACTACTATAAGCACTGCGTCTAATACAATTTAAAACCTGTTTACGAGCTTGATTTATCTCTTTAATACTCGAATCATGGGTATATATTTCATAACAATTCTGCAAAACAGTTAAATTATCCGGCTTTACAGACATAGCACTTATCCCTCTATCGCTATATCCCACAGCATTAAATATTATTGATTTATCGTCAAAATGAATGATGTTATTTTCTTTGAGAAAGTTATAGAAACTATAAGCATAACCACCAGCTTGGATTAATTTGGCGCTTTCCTTATCTTTATACTTAAATGCAGTAAAATAACTCTTCAAATTATCAGTAAACTCAAAATCTAAAGATTGTGTATCTATATTAAGTTGTGCAAAAATACTTTTTGAACGTAAATAACTAATATCTCTAACTAATGAATTTCTTAAAATTTCCACAAAATCAAGATTTTTGACTTCTTGATTTGAATTAATTGAAAATATTGATAAATCAACACAAAGAATTCTAAATTGTTTACGATACCGTAATAGCATTAAACTATCTGCATTAACAAACTCACCTTTTTTACCTAAATCTAAATCTTCCCAAAAATATTGTTTTTGATAACGTTCAATATCATCTGAAGTAAAATTATCTAATTGACGTAAAACTTCTTGAAACCACTGTACTTTGTTTTTACCTTCATAAGTTCCAATACTGTTATCACCACTAAATTGACATTGATAATATAAAATTTCTAAATTACGGATTTTATGTGCTTCACTCCAACCGATAGATTGTAAATATTCGGCAAAAAAATTCAACCCAGATAAAAAACCCTTTTGCAGATAAAATGTACACCACTTTTGTACCATCTCTCTTTCAAGAGTACTAATAACCTGACTAACAATACGCTTGAGCATTTGGGGAAACTTTAATTGCTGCAATTCCTCCAGATATAAATTACCAAAAAGATGCTTTATCTGCTTCTGTTTGATATAAGTTAAAATTCCAATATTAAAACCAACTTCAAATAAACGTCCTAATTCTTCTGATATTTTAGATGACATCCTGATTTAATTTATGATTTATTATTCCCAAAAAACTCTGCGTGACTTTGCGCTAACCTCCGCGTCACTCTGCGTTAAAAATTAGATAGTTTATCTGAAATCACTCTCCCGTACATTTAAAATCTTCTTTACTTCAGTTAAAAATGCTAATGAGTTAAAAAATGACTTTCCTCTCATATGATTAAATAAACAAAGTGTTCCAACCGAATCATCTCCGATTAAATTTTCATAAGGATTTAATTTGACATTGATATCTTTAGATTTTTCGTACCTAGAAAAGTGAAACAAAGTCAATAACTGTAATATTTCATTTTTTAAAGTACTATTGAAAATTAAACCTTGATAAATATCTTCATCATCCAAAATGCCCTTATAAATATTGGCAAAAGTAGCATAAGAAATTACACCATTGTAATAACGTTCGACATCTTTACCAATAGTGACACCATTAAATAAATTGAAGAATACTACAGATTTTTTACTGGGGTCATCTATAAGATGTGATAATTCTACTGTATCTTGAATATATAAGGAATTGACTCCAATTTTTCCCGGAAATTTACTAGCATAATATTTATCGAAAAACATCGGATAAATTTTGATATTATCGTGTTTAGCTTTAAAAGCTCGGATGACTTCCCGTGACATAAAGAACAGTCCATCATCTTCATCCTTTTGAGTCATATATAAACTGCTAGTGTAAGGTGCTTTAGCAATGTAAATAAAGCGTTTATATCCTTGTTGATAGAGCTTAGCAACTTCATCAATCACTACAGTAGGATGAGTAAATAATTGTTGTTGTTGGTAGTTATCAGAAAAAGTTTTAATTAGTTTTATTTTCACAACTCCATTTTGACAGGTAAAGCCTAAAATTTCTCCCATAACGTTAGAAATTTTTTGAGAACCTTTCCAACTTCTATCGCTTTCTCGACTTGATACTATAATAATGACTAAATTATTTACTTCTTGTGGAGATTCTGAACCATGATTAAAAGTAAACTTTTTCGGAAGCACTGAATATAATGAACTAAAAACATTAGGTAATTTATATTTTATACTTCTAATATCTATACCTTGAGAATTAGAACGATGTTCCTCATTTAATAAGTGAGATAATACTTTAGAGAAAGAGACAATAAACTTTTCTATAGTCGTGTTGTCTTCTTTATTATGTAAATGTAATCGTAAAATCGGGATAAATAATGGTTTTTGTTCATCTAATAATACTTTTAAACTTATGTATACTAATAGAGAAAACGTAAAATTATAAATGAATAATTGTTGAGAATCTAATTGATTATCTTCTAATCGATAAGGAAATAAGATTAACTTACGTTTTTTTAAATTCTGATTATAAACATCCTGACAATTTTTATTTTGAAACGGTAAAAATAATACAGGTAAAGCACGAATTCCTGTGATATCGTACTCCATATTAAAACTTTGTCGTTCATCAGATGAAGCATAATGAATGTCACTAATTGTGATTTTACTAGGGAGAGAGCAAAGGGTATTAGTTTTAGTATTCGCTTCACCAATAGATATATATTTCAGAAATTGTTTAGGATTACCCCTCAAAATAGGTTTGAAAAATGTATTTTGACTAAAAATCTCCTCAATATCTTTTTCCAGAATACTTTTACCAACAGAAATATGTAAAGGGTATTCTCTAGTAGGAAAATTCCGCTTTAATTTAATCAGATTAGTTAAAGATTGCTTGAGAATTGTAATTTTATTTTGGATATGATATTTTTCAAAACCCTTAAGAATATTTCTAAAAAGATTCCGTTTTGCTTCATCATCATCACCTTTGAGAATCGGTATTACCATTTCATCAAATCGCGGAATCGGATTGTATTCTAATTCGGGGTTTTGATTACTAACATCCGTTGATGGATTCGGACGATAAGCAAACATCATATAATATAAAAAAACTATTCGTAAAACTTTTTTTGCAAAAATTGCTTTTTTCAAATCATCATTTAATTCATCCTGATGTTCCTTACTATCTGGATTAAGTAAATTAAGATAATATTCAAATACATTTCTACCACCATAAGCTTGTACTTTCCCATCAAACTTGAGTTTTAAACCAAAAATAAACTGAATTTCTCCCTTCTCTTCATCTTTAGTTTCTCCCAAATAACCTTCTACCTTGGGAATAATTGGTAAACTATCAAAAGCTTCGCCACGAGAAAAAATATCTCGATAATTTAAAGAAACTCCTGCATAATTTACTAAATAATCACCATCTGCTTTATTAATATCATTAATATACTCATCAATTAAACCTAAACGTCTAATAGTATCTTGTAAATAAACCGCAGCTTGAGCATTATTATTCCCAGTATCTACATTTAGATTCTCGTGAAGAAACTCTAAATAATTTATCTGTGCTTGTTTTTTGAGCTTTCCTAAAGTTTCTCTATCGATAATTTGTTTAAGTTTATAAAAATCAGATTCTAACTTATCTTTATCTTGGTATAAATCATCAAGAATATAACTTAAATCTTCCCGCTCAGCTTCACTTTTATCACCAAATTCAGCTTTAATATATTTTTCTAAACCTGCTCGTAACTGCTCGCTAAATTCTTTCGTTTTTTGTACGCTGATAGTTAATTTATGAAATCGTAAAACTTGTTCTTCTTTTTTATTTTTTTCAGCAATTGTTAATCGCTGTCTTTGTAAATTAGTATAACTACCAAAAGGGTAAGTAAAATCTAGACTAGAAGTATTTCCCTTGAAACTCTGTAAATCTGTAGTTAAATCCTCTACAAACTGCTGAATTGATAATGAATGCTGCTCAACTTGAGATGTTAATAAATTTTCTAAACAATCCTTAATTTCCCTAATCTGATGAGGAAACTTTTCTGCAAAACCAGGGCTAAAATTCACCGTAGCAGTTTTCGCATTATTAGCAGAAGCACCGAGAGGATTATTTACTTGTAAAACTGCAACCTGATTCGCAATATTATTGATGTTAATTAATAACCTTTGTTTACAGGTCGATATTTTAAACATATTCTCATGCTGTGGATTTCTCAACACTTGTAAAATTTTATTTAATAAATCGCTGTAATCTACAAAAGCTAACTCATTATTCCCAGATTGTAGAATATTCACCCCGGTAGCTCCTACTTATTTCAACATCACAAACAGTAACTACTTAATAAGTAATCTTTATCCCTACTCAAACGCTACCGCGATTTGACGTAGAAATTATATTAATATTGTTACTTGAGATCAACTTGAAGCTAGAAATTTTTGATTACAAATGCTTAGGCTGCATTAACCTGATTCGTAAAGCGTTTTGGGTAAGTAAGCGGAAATAAACCGAACTATCTAACAGCTTGGGTAAATTTGCCTCAAACCCCCACCAAAACACTTGACAACAAACCTTCAAACAACTTCAACCCATCAGTACTACCCAACATTGCATCAGCAGCCCGCTCCGGATGTGGCATCATTCCCAACACATTACCTTGACGATTGCAAATACCTGCAATATCTCTTAATGAACCATTGGGATTTTCACCGTAGCGAAATACAACTTGATGATTATCTTGCAACTCAGCCAAAGTCTTCTGATCCGCGTAATATCTTCCTTCCCCATGTGCTACAGGTAAAACAATCTTTTCGTCACTTTCATAACCTTGCGTCCATGGTAAATCGTTACGTTCAACCTTTAGCGGAACTCGATCGCAGATAAAATGTAAATCTCGATTTTTAATCAACGCACCCGGTAAAAGTCCAGCTTCAGTTAATACCTGAAAACCATTACAGATACCCAAGACAAACTTACCCTTTTGTGCTTCTTCGATTACAGAAGACATCACCGGGGAAAACCGAGCGATCGCACCACAACGAAGATAATCCCCATAACTAAAACCACCAGGTAGAATTATGATATCAACATCAGAAATATCAGTATCTTGATGCCAAACCATACGAGTTGGTTGTTTAAGAATATCTCGCGTTACGTAAGCAACATCGCGATCGCAATTAGAACCAGGAAAAACAACAATACCAAATTTCATCAGGTCAAAGGTTAAAGGTTAAAGGTTAAAGGTTGAAAATTACTGTCCACTGTCCACTGTCAACTGTCAACTAACTGCTAATTTTTAATCCAAAATCCAAAATTTCAAATCCAAAATTCTTAGACTGCTCCAATCAGGGACTCGACTTCAATCAAATCAAAGCGGTAGTTTTCGATAACGGGATTTGCGAGCATCTGGTGGCATATTTGATCAAGTTGTTGACGAGCTGAATTCTCATCTTCTGAAGTAATGGTTAATTCGATGTATTTCCCGATTCGCACTTTTTCAATGTTGTTGTTTCCCATCTGCTTTAGCCCGGATTGCACTGCTACACCTGCGGGATCTAAAACTGAAGGACGAAGAGTGACAAAAATTTTGGCTTGATATTTAATTGACATTTAATTTTAACCCAATGCTGCTCTGGCTATACTATATCTTTCTAAGGTCACTAATTGAAAATGATATTCTCAAATGATTAAAGTAAAGTAAAAAGTAGCCATGGCAATAGAAATTATTTCTTACTGTTATTTAAATAGTTATATTTTATGAAACCCATACGTACCCGCAGCCAAGAGCGGATTTTAACCCTACTCAAAACCACCAAACAAAGCATTTCCGCCCAAAATATTTATGTGCAACTGCGTAATAGCAATCAAAGTATGGGTTTAGCTACAGTTTATCGGTCTTTGGAAGCCCTAAAACTCGAAGGCTTAGTACAAGTAAGAACTTTATCTAATGGTGAAGCCCTATACAGTTTAGCGCAGCAAGATAAACATCATTTAACCTGCTTGCAATGCGGTAGATCAATTCCGATCAACCAGTGTCCAGTGCATCAATTAGAAACCGAATTAGAAAGCAAGCAAAATTTCAAAATATTTTATCACACTCTAGAATTCTTCGGCTTATGTGAAAAATGCCAAGCACAGCAAGCTTGTTGACAGTTAGGAGTTAGTACCACCGGAGTTAGGAGTTAGTACCACCGGAGTTAGTACCACCGGAGTTAGTACCACCGGAGTTAGGAGTTAGGAGTTAGGAGTTAGCATCCCCTTGTCTCCCCATCCCCCCATCCCGAAAGTCCCCCC
>JBHJOU010000434.1:0-2203 GCA_050329355.1 Rivularia sp. (in: cyanobacteria) | reverse complement strand
TTTTTTCTTTGATTAACTGTTTGATCTTAGACCAGTCAGAGGAGGAAACCAGCATTAGTAAATTTTTTTTAAGTTTTCTCTACTTTTATTATGATAACTAGTAATAATGCTGGCGACTGCAAGAAGCAGTGGAATTGCTGGGAGATAATTTAGAACCAGGGACAGTAGTTGTGGGTGGTATTTACCGAAAATTTGGGTTTAAAGCCCCGTCCACTTCGGCAAGCTCAGTGCATCGCTTCTAGTTAGGCTTTTTCTTCATCTTCAGACTTCTAATCAATTCTCTAAGAACATCGGTTTTTGTTCGCCCCACTAATTCGCAATATTCTTCAAGAATTTGAAACTCAAATTCTTCGATCCTAAAGTCTAATCGCTTTTTCATTGATTGTTCCGGCTGTATGCTGTACAATACTAACATGAAAACACTGAAGTTCAAGTTATATCAACACAAGCGGAATAGATTTCTCAAGCGGTCAATCAATGCTGCTGGGGTAATCTACAACCATTGTATTGCTCTCCACAAACGCTACTACCGAATGTATTGATAGATGGTATCCAAGCCGCATCGGGGGAACGTACAGCACCCGATGGTAATGTAAAACCACCACTCGAACCAAATCCCACACCCGTACCATCAAGTTTACGCTCTTCAGTTTCTGAACCTGTAGGGGACATAATCACAATTTCTCCATTGGCTTTACGTTTAATCTGAAAATCCTTATTTAGCTGACAAAATTCAAATAATTGTTCATCTGTCATGCTAATAACGGGATGGAATTTTAACACCATTGGAGTAACTTCTGTTATCGTTGGTAATTGTGCAGTCATTTTCAACTTCCCCGATTGATTTCTTGCTTTTATTTTATAATTGGTTCTTACAAATAATCTCACCCTTTCTATCAAACAACACCACGCCAACTTTCATCTCCACATCCGCATACTTTTTCACATAACTTTCTGCTTTCTGAATAATCTTTTGTGTTAAATTTATAAACACCACATCAGCTAAATTCAATTCAATCAACTTTTTATGGGCTTCATCCGCTGTTTTTGCTTGTAAAACAGTCCGTACAGCTGCAATATCTCCCCCAACTTCCACCACAGCAGCAGCGATAATTTCTAACTTTGCATCAGCAATATGACTTGAAGTATTAAAAATTCCACCCGCTAACTTAATTAACTTTCCCTGATACCCCAATAACAATACTGACTCTGCTTTATACAATCCCGCTTCCACTAATAAAGCTCCCAACCAATTACCTGTAGGAACTATTGCCGATTCTGGTATAGATAAACTTTCTGCTACAGAGTAACCATTCGCACCAATACAAAAGACTAAATTACGATTACTTTTCACCTTCTCTCGTAAGATACCGCGAAACTCCTCTAAATGGTCAGCAGCAGAAAGCGGTTGAGAAATTCCACTAGTTCCTAATAAAGCTAATCCTTCCAAAATTCCAAAAGCTTCATTAGAAGTACGTTTTGCTAATTCCCTACCTTGAGGAAGAATTATTTTAACACTAGCGATTTTATCTTCAGGAATTAAAGCTAATAAATTCGCTGTAAACAAACGACGAGCAAAGCTGTAAATTGCAGCTTCTCCCGTAGCGGTTTTTCCTAAACCTTCCCCAGCTTCTAAAGTTAATATTTCTTCTTTTATTTGTCCTTTTATTTCTTCTTGTCGCGGCGATAACTTTACTAAAGCCCAAATAGGAGTATTTCTAGTTAAATCTAAATTATCACCGGGATTGCTCAGGGTAATTGCTAAAGCACTATTACTATCTAAAATAGCAACTTGCGCGATCGCAATTTCTGCATTCTCATCTAGCAAATCTACAGAAACCGAGGCTAATTTTTCGGTAATATTTCTTAAATTAATTAAAGCAGCCTTCGCAGCAGCCACCGCGAAAACGGGTAAAGTGTAACCAGGGAGAGGGGGAGACAAGGGGATGGGGGGATAAGAGAAAATAAAGACTTATTTAACCTATAACCTATAGCAATCCTAAATGATTTGTAAGAAATTTATATATAATCTGGCGGTTTAAACCGCTACTACAGAAACGAAGTCCACCTTACGGTGGACTTAATTAAATAACCCGCTGCCACGGCGGGTGCCGGTTTGTGTAGCTGCGACTTCCAGTCGCCAGGTATGAGTCAAATTTGACTTCTATTCCCAAGTTTGAATCTAAGTATTTTCTCACATCTC
>JBHJOU010000959.1:0-6246 GCA_050329355.1 Rivularia sp. (in: cyanobacteria) | reverse complement strand
CCTCGTTTAAACCACCACTTGGCAGGTTTATTCGGTGTTAGCTCCTTGGCTTGGACTGGTCACTTGGTACACGTAGCAATTCCCGAATCTCGTGGACAACACGTAGGTTGGGATAACTTCCTCAGTACCCTACCGCACCCAGCAGGATTACAACCCTTCTTCACCGGAAATTGGGGCGTTTACGCAGCTAACCCCGATACTGCTAACCATATATTTGGTACCTCCCAAGGTTCAGGTACGGCGATTCTTACCTTTTTAGGTGGATTTCATCCCCAAACAGAATCCTTGTGGTTGACCGATATGGCTCATCACCACTTGGCGATCGCAGTAATCTTTATTATTGCCGGTCATATGTACCGGACAAACTTTGGAATTGGTCACAGCATCAAAGAAATGCTCAACGCCAAGAACTTCTTTGGCACCAAAACTGAAGGACAATTCAACTTACCCCACCAAGGGTTGTACGACACCATCAACAACTCGCTGCACTTCCAACTTTCCTTGGCATTGGCAGCATTAGGAACAATTACTTCCTTGGTAGCGCAGCATATGTACGCACTGCCACCCTACGCATTTATTGCTAGGGATTACACAACACAGGCAGCGTTGTATACTCACCACCAGTACATTGCAGTATTTTTAATGACTGGTGCCTTTGCCCACGCCGCTATCTTCTGGGTACGCGACTATGACCCAGAGCAGAACAGAGGCAACGTATTAGACCGCGTGTTGAAGCATAAAGAAGCGATTATTTCCCACTTAAGTTGGGTATCCCTTTTCTTAGGTTTCCACACCTTGAGCCTGTATGTACATAACGACGTAGTTGTGGCTTTTGGTACACCAGAAAAGCAGATTTTGATTGAGCCAGTATTTGCTCAATTCATTCAAGCTGCTCACGGTAAAGTCTTGTACGGCATGGACACATTGCTATCCAACCCTGACAGTATTGCTTCCACAGCAGGTGCTGCTTGGTTGCCTGGATGGGTAGATGCAATCAACAACACTACCAATTCATTATTTTTAACCATCGGTCCTGGGGACTTTTTGGTACACCATGCCTTCGCATTGGCAATCCACACCACCGTATTAATCTTGGTTAAAGGTGCTTTGGATGCCCGTGGTTCCAAATTGATGCCCGACAAAAAGGACTTTGGTTATGCATTCCCTTGCGACGGTCCCGGACGTGGCGGTACTTGTGATATCTCCGGTTGGGACTCCTTCTACTTAGCATTATTCTGGGCATTGAATACAGTGGGATGGGTAACATTCTACTGGCACTGGAAACATCTGGGTATATGGCAAGGAAACGTAGCTTCGTTTAATGAAAACTCCACATATCTCATGGGATGGCTCAGAGATTATTTGTGGAACTATTCAGCATCTTTGATTAACGGTTACAACCCCTACGGTATGAATAACCTGTCTGTCTGGGCTTGGATGTTCCTCTTCGGACACCTTGTTTGGGCAACTGGCTTCATGTTCCTGATCTCCTGGAGGGGTTACTGGCAAGAATTGATTGAAACACTTGTATGGGCTCACGAGCGCACACCTCTAGCGAACCTAGTTCGTTGGAAAGATAAGCCCGTTGCAATGTCCATCGTTCAAGGTCGTTTGATTGGGTTAGCTCACTTTACCGTGGGTTACATCCTCACCTATGGCGCATTCCTGATAGCCTCAACGGCGAGTAGGGTAGGCGGATAGGATAACCTTTAACGAAGTAAGTAACTTGTTAAAAATATAAAATCCCTCACCTGATGGTGGGGGATTTTTGTGTGGGGTTTGGGGGGTAAAAATTATTTAAATAAAGGGCGGGCAAGGATGCCCACCCCACAAGATAAATTAGTTAGATTCAAGTACATTCAAATTGTGGGATAGAGAGAAAAGCCTAGGGAGATGCTCTTTCGGGCAAAGTAAGCAGCACCCTTGCGGGTGAACGGAGCATCTTTGTCCGTCTAATTTACAAGACAAACAAAAATTTAGCAAATAAAATTGATTTAAATTAAAGTACAAACTATCCTAAAACTTTTGTGAGATAGGCATCCCAGTTAAGGTAGGTCTTTCTAGGACTTTAGAAGAATACCCTTTTTTATGGTTTTTTATGGTCTTTATCTTTATTAGAATAATTACATAATTACAATTTTTCTCAAATAATTGTCTTGTGCGGTAGGCTTTCAGCCCGCCCCTTTTAGTAAATAAAATAATTTAGATAAGCACTATAAATTTTAAAACTCTTGTGGGATGGGCATCCTTGCCCGTCCAATAATTATTCTCAACCTATCCACCATCACTTGAAACCACAAAAAGATAAACCCAAAACATTAATCCAACTTCCCCCTTATTACTGCACAAAATACGGCGCAGCCTACTTAGGTGATAGCTTAGAATTAATCAAAATCATCCCAGAAAACAGTATAAATTTAATAATTACTTCCCCACCATTCGCCCTAACTCGTAAGAAAGAATATGGTAACGAAAGCGCAGAAAAATATATCGAATGGTTTTTACCTTTTGCGAATGAATTTAAAAGAGTACTTGCTCTTGATGGCTCTTTTGTATTAGATTTAGGTGGCGCTTATCTTCCAGGTAATCCGATTCGTAGTATTTACCAATACGAGCTTTTAGTTAGATTATGTAAAGAAGTCGGTTTCTACCTTGCTCAAGAATTCTATCATTACAATCCTTCCAGATTACCTACTCCTGCTGAATGGGTAACTATCAGACGCATCCGAGTTAAAGATTCAGTTAACGTTGTTTGGTGGTTGTCAAAAACACCATTACCTAAAGCTGATAATAGAAAAGTTTTAAAACCCTATAGTAAAAGTATGAAAAACTTACTTGAAAAAGGTTATAAAGCAAAATTACGTCCTAGCGGACATGATATTTCCCAGAAGTTTCAAAAGGATAATAAGGGTGCAATTCCACCAAACTTATTAGAAATTGCCAATACCGAATCAAACAGTACTTATATGCGACGCTGTAAAGAAACGGGAGTCAAACCCCACCCAGCACGTTTTCCCCGTGGTTTCGCTGAATTCTTTATCAAATTCCTTACAGATGAAGAAGATATTGTTTTAGATCCCTTCGCAGGTTCAAATACCACAGGTTTTGTTGCAGAAAGCTTACAACGTCGCTGGATATCCTTTGAAATTAACGAAAATTATCTTGTGGGAAGTCAGTATAGATTTGAAGATAGCAAGCCCTAAGTAAATTCAGATAAGTATTACTTCGCAGTTACAATGAGTGCGCTCTCTTACAAAGTTGGCGCTTTTTTATGAGTATATGTTGAAGTAAAACTCAAAACACAACCCCAATTGTAAAAACTTTATCAAGTCTCCGAATATACCGATAATTCTTTGTCGAGAATTTAATTAATACTGCTAGAAGTAGCTTTACATGACTATAGAATGTATTTAAATATAAGAAAAATAATCATTTGACATCAGCGAATTCCACAAGAAGACAGCGGTCATTTTACTAAGTATGGAGTGAAGTACAAACTACATGAGAGACTTGTATCTACTGACAACAAGCTTGTTAATCGGATTGACAATACCAACATCGATTTTACCAAAGTTAGCAACAGTCAAACCACAACATTATCAGCTTTTATTAAACCTAGAAAAGCAAGCAACAAAAGTAGAGAATACAATCTCCGACTCAGAAATGTCTTTATCGGAATTTATATCTCAAAGAGTTTCACCACCAACAGAATCATCTTTTAATTATCCTCAAGTTGTAGAAAAAAGATTAATCTCTGGAAGTCAACTTTATCATCAAAGGTTAGCTGCTCTCAAAGCAGGTTATATTTATACAAGATTACCTAGCGAACAGTTGCAATCGCTGTTAATTACTAAAAGAAAATCCAACTTAACATATCAAGATTGGAAAAGTTTATTGGCTTTAGAAGCGGTGGCAATCGCTAAAGGACAAGGTAACAATCGCTTGAGTATTATGTTAGGCGATTCTTTGAGTCTCTGGTTTCCCATAAATCAACTTCCAAGTAAAAAGTTGTGGTTAAATCAAGGTATATCGGGTGATACTTCCACGGGAGTATTAAGGAGAATATCTGCATTTTCTTCTACAAAACCAGAAATAATTTATATCATGGCTGGTATCAATGATTTAAGAAAAGGTACCTCAGATACTGTGATTTTAAACAATCATCGTCAAATGATTCGGAGTTTAAAACGTACTCATCCGAATAGTTATATTATTATTCAATCAATATTACCAACTCGTTTACCAACAATTCCTAATACTCGTATTCGCACTATCAATACACAATTAGCAAACATTGCTAAACAAGAAGGTGTTAATTATATAAACCTTCATAAATGGTTTGCTGATTTTCAAGGAAATTTACGAGAAGATTTAACTACCGATGGTTTACATTTAAGTTTAGAAGGTTATCAAGTTTGGCTAGCTGCAATACAACAAATAGAGGAAAAGTTGGCTATTTCTAAATCTACAACTACTGTACAATAACAAGGAACTCTTAACAGGTAATAATTATATAAAAAGTTGGTTTTTTTATCTAAGCTGCAATAAAACAGATAATTGTTGTTAAAACCCGACTTCTCACCTCACGAATGATTTACAAGTCGGGTTTTTTAATTAATTACCATTTTGCGAATCACTTTCAACCTGTTGAGTCGGTACTACTACGGATTGAGGCGGAGGATTAGAGTTTGATTGTCTTGCTGGTACTGCCGGTACTATTACAGGTTGAATAGGTTGTTTCTCCGGTTTTACTTTGGCGCTATTTTTAGGAGATGAACCACTTTTACGAGAATCTCTTACTTCTCTAAGTCTTTCTACTAAAGACTGTGAAGGAACTGCTTTCTGAGATGAACTCGAAGCTGCTTTGGGTAGAGTTGTAGTATTTATTACTGATGTACCTGAATAATTACTGTTATTTTTCGAACTGGGTTTCGACGATCGCGATGTGGATTGATTAGAATCGGCTGATTTTTCGGTATTTTGCGAAGAGGAAGATGATTGAGAGTTACTCTTTGAAGTTGAAGCAGTATTTCTACGTCTACTTCGTCTAGGAGTATAAGTTGTCGATTCGTTTGTAGTTTTAGCTCTCCTAACTCTTGTTTGAGGAGTGTTATTGGTGTTTGAAGAGGTTTCGGCTTGTTTTGTGGCTTCAGTTTCTTGAGGTGAAGGTGAAACTGTAGGAGATGATTCTATACTAGGTATTTCCGCTGCTGCTTCTACCGATTGTTCGAGGATTGGTGCTACTTGCTGTTGTCTCTCCGCTGTCGAAGCAATCTTAGTTAAACCAAAACCTAATGTCACGCCAAAAATTGCTACACCCGTACCAATCAAAACTCTGGGTGAAGGTAGTTTTTTAAACCAAGGTTTTTGAATATCGGTAGTTACTTCTGCTGAATTTGCTTTCGACGGATCGATCGCAGTTCCTGCGGCACTTAAAACAGGTTCGTAATTCTGGGTTGACAAATCAATCGTTGGTACTGCATGAGTCGGTACTGCTTGAATAATAGTTCTTCCTTTCTCTGGTAGCAAGTCTAACCATGACTCTACTGTTTGGGGACGAAAACGCGCTTCTACAGCCATACCGCGCATTACCGCTTGATTTACCGCAGCACTCAAATGGGGCTGTAATTCACGAGCAGCAGGCATTTTTTCCCTATCCCGCAATAATACCGGCATCGGCACTTGTGCTGTCAGTAATGCATATAGAGTAGATGCCAAACCGTATACATCGGTTGCTGGCGATCGCGGTGCGCTGGTTAGATATTGTTCGATTGGGGAATAACCTTCGGATACCATTCCTGTATGAGTTTGTCTGACCCCAGTGTTAAATTCCCGTGCAATCCCAAAATCAATTAAAATAACTTCGTTGGTATTTTGCCGCAAAATAATATTATCTGGCTTAATATCTCTATGCAATAAACCTTTTTGATGCACTACCCTCAAAGCTGCACCAATTTGGCGGATATAATGAATTGCAATTTCTTCTTTTAAAGGTATTCCCGGCATCACAAATGCTTCACTTAAGGTATCACCAGGAATATACTCCATTACCATATAAGGTAAATTCGCTTCGACGAAGAAGTCACTCACCCGCACAATATTGGGATGAACACAACTAGCTAATCTTCTGGCTTCATCCTGAAATTGAGATTCAAATTTCGCAAAATCTGGATGCTTTTGAAGTTTATGGTTAAGGGTTTTTATCACCACTTCCTGATGTAAGAAATGATGAGTTGCTTTGTAAGT
>JBHJOU010000237.1:0-2491 GCA_050329355.1 Rivularia sp. (in: cyanobacteria) | reverse complement strand
TTTTTTCTTTGATTAACTGTTTGATCTTAGACCAGTCAGAGGAGGAAACCAGCATTAGTAAATTTTTTTTAAGTTTTCTCTACTTTTATTATGATAACTAGTAATAATGCTGGCGACTGTCTCTGATATGGAATGTCAAGACAAATTGATTCTTCTGCTCTCTATTTAGGTAGGTTAAGAGATATTGCTGAAGGTGGTTGAGTTCCACATTCCAGAGCTATTTCTAGAAAACGTGCTGGTGGTTGTTCACCTTCTGCTAACTCCAAAGAAATTTCCAGAAACTCCCCTAAAGTGTATTCTTTTTCGACTTTATCAATCATACAGCTACAAGTTGACTGCATTTCCGGTTGCAGTTTGCTAGTACAACCGCTTAAAAATGCCTGTTTAATTTTCTCAGGATAAGGATTCGGCGATTGGGAATTCGCTGTTTTTTTCGGAGGTATTAGCGTTAATGGCTGCTTTGGCAATGGTGGAATTGTTGATAAAGTTGATAAAGCTGGTATTGATGGCATTTTTACTTGTGTCGGTTTTATTGGCGGTAAAGCTGGTAATTGGATCTGTGTTGATGGTGGTAAATTAAAATTAGGTAAAGGTAGAGGTTTGAAAGGCGCGATCGCAGTCATGATTGGTAGTCCTCTTGTATTGCCTAGAGAAGCTCCAATAAACTTGGTTTGATGTAAATTAGCATTAGTTAAATAGGCTTGATTAAGATTTGCTTGACTCAAATCGCAAGCAGTTAAATTTGCACCTGTTAAATCAGCATTACTTAAATTAGCTCCTTTGAGATTCGCTCCACTCAAATTTGCACCAACCAAAACTGCAAAGCTTAAATCCGCACCACTCAAATCAACTCCACTCAAATCGCATTTCGCGCACTGCTTTGTTTCTCGCAACTGCTTTAAATGTTCAGGGTTTCCGGCTCTTGCGGGAAATGTCAAACAAACTGAAGTTAAAACAACGCCAAAACCGATAAATATTTTGATTTTATTCATTATTTTGTTTGTAATGCATAAGTAGTATATATATTGACATTTTAAAAAGTTCAATATTTTTGATCAATTCTTTTTCAAGCCACTTCCATTACCTAAAACTACAACGGCATTTTGTCCCCCAAAGCCAAAGCTAAAACACATTGCTCGCCTAATTTTACTGTGACGTGCTTCCCGAACTAAATTCAAGTCAAATTCTGATTCTCGCAACCCGACGCAAGGCGGTAAAATTTGTTCCTGCAAACTCATTAAAGAAAAAGCTACTCCCAAAGCTCCAGAAGCTCCAACAGTATGACCAGTAGCGCCCTTCGTAGAACTAACCGCCACATTTTGCTCAAATATACTTTGTATAACCAGACTCTCAATCTGGTCATTCATCTGCGTAGCTGTACCGTGAGCATGAATGTAATCAATATCTTCCACAGAAATATCAGCGCGATGTAAACATTGCCGAATCGCAGAAATAGCGCCTTTCCCGCCTGGATCTGGCTTATTTGCATGATATGCGTCCGATGTCAACCCAAAACCGAAAATTTCACCATATATCTTCACTCCCCGCTGACGTGCTAATTCTGCCGATTCCAAAACAAACACCGCCGCACCTTCCCCTAAAACCAATCCTTCCCGATTGACATCAAAAGGATAAGCGCCCGTTTTTGCTAAAGCTCCCATTTGATCGAAACCAGTTATCGTTAAAGGCGTAATTGGTGCCTCCACCGCACCCGCAACGACTCGCTGACATCGCCCAGATTGAATTAAATTAAAACCCTGAAAAAGCGCCCAAATACCAGTAGCACAAGCTGCCATCGGCGCTAATACAATCCCAGTTGCACCCACAAGTTTTGCCGTTGCGATCGCGTTCATGTGAGGTAATGAGGGAAGGAAGGGGAGATGGGGGGATGGGGAGAGGGAGAGAGGGGGAGAAAAATTTTCTATCTTGTCCTGATACATCCACTTTGCCATTTTTTCCAGTTCCGCTTGATAGCCGCGACTAGAACCAATTACAACTCCGCAATCGGGTAAAGGTGGAACTAATGAAGCATCTTGCAAAGCAGAAGTCACAGCTTTTTGAGTAAGAATTCTTAACTCTGCTGGTTGATTGTCAATTAAACCCATTGGTCGCGTTCGCAATTCTGGAAACGGTTGATAAAGCTTAATCCCAGATTCACCAGCAATTAAACACCGCCAACTATCCTCCAGGGTATTACCTAGGGCAGAAATCAAACCAATACCAGTAACTACAACCCGATTCAATTTTGGATTTTAGATTTTAGATTTTAGATTTTAGATTTAAAGAGTTAGGAGTTAGTACCACCGGAGTTAGGAGTGAGGAGTTAGGAGTGAGGAGTTAGGAGTGAGGAGTTAGTACCACCGGAGTTAGTACCACCGGAGTTAGGAGTTAGTACCACCGGAGTTAGGAGTGAGGAGTTAGGAGTTAGGAGTGAGGAGTTAGGAGTGAGGAGTTAGTACCACCGGAGTTAGTACCACCGGAGTTAGGAGTT
>JBHJOU010000507.1:0-6087 GCA_050329355.1 Rivularia sp. (in: cyanobacteria) | reverse complement strand
GTTACACCGGATACTAGTAGTAATAAAATAGGTCGTCGCACGTACCACGCCAAAATACCACCAACTAAAGACCAACTGCCTATCCACAGGTATTCTAACCATTCGGGTAAATACCAAATAATCGGTCTACGATCTAACACAGTGCTGATGATTTGACTCGTCATCTGTGCGTGAATAAACAGAGGAGAAACTCTCGGCGATTGGTCTTCTGATATACTATAAGGAGTAAGTATTCCCCGGTCAAGACTACGAGCGCTAGTACCAATAATTACTAAACGGTCTTGAATTAAATTAGGATTTACTTTATCTGTTAAAATCTGGCTTAAAGTAACAGTATCGGCAATATTATTTGGATTACGGTAATTAATTATAATTTGAGAACCTTCATAATCAAGGTTTATATATCCACCAGATTTTTTTTTCAAATGATGGAAAAAAACATGGCCGAGATGAAAAACATTCTTTTGATTATCTTTATTTTTAAAATCAGGGTAAATCTCTTGTTTATCTAAATAATCTATCGCAAGTCTACTAGCAAAAGAAAAACTAGTATTACATTTACTATCTGAAAAAGGTTTTTGAAATAATAAACCTCGACGGACAACATTATCATTGTCAATAACTAAATCATTAAAACCGATATTATCTTCAGCGAAATTGGGTGGTGGAGGTATTTCTGTCGCTGTTTCGTTCATACCTTTAAATACACAACCAACAACAATATTATCTTTGGGTATTCCTGCTGCTAAATTAGTTTTTTGGATATTTTTAATATATAAACTAGTATGTAAACCGATAATACGCGGTTGATAAGATTGAATTTTGTTTAATAATTGATTAATTGTCTCATCGGAAAGGGCATTTTTTTGCTGCTGTAAATCTTTATCAGTAACAGTCACCAATAAAATTCGCTTATCAGGTGGTTGTGAGGGACGCAAAACCATCATTTCGTCATAAGCACGCAACTCCCATCGCTGCAACCATTTTAATTCTCGTGCTAACAACACCAAAACAGTAACACCCAAACTAGTCACCAAAATTGTTCGCAACCAGTTAGTAGGAGTCGAATCTTGAATAGCAATATTACGGGCGCTATCTGTAACTTGAGGAAGCTGAGTCTCATCTCTTACCGACAAAGCACCCGGTTGATTATTTAAAAACGCAGCACGGAAATTAGATAAAAGTCTCCTAATCACAGTAAATATGGTGTCATTCGATTTTGGATTTTAGATTGTGGATTTTGGATTACTCCCATGTCTGAAGCCAGAGGTTTGAAATATTGATAATACGCACTGTTAGATGTATTTTAATATAATTGAGAATGAGAAATAAAGGAAAATATTCAGTTAGGAGTTATACAATTTTACAAAAATCTTGATTACAGTTTTTCAGCAGAAAACAGTTTTAATTATTCACCCAATTTTCGATACAAATAGAAACGGAGACGTTGCAAAACACCCCGTCTCTACACAATTTATGTGTATCATCATTAATGTGAAACGGTATAACTCCTTTTCCCTTAATCTAAAATCCAAAATTAATAAATGCATCAAACTTCCGGACGTTGGCGTTTAGGGCTAGGATTATCCTTGCTGACAGTTATCTTATGGGGTGTTTTACCGATTTCCTTGTCAATTGTACTACAGGGTTTAGATGTTTATACCTTAACTTGGTTTCGCTTCTTGGTATCTTTTTGTTTACTAGCTGGTTATTTAAAGTTAAGCGGGAATTTGCCAACTTTTTCGCAATTACGTTCTACTTCCCCAAAGCTGGTATTGATTGCAACTATCTTTCTAGGGATAAACTACATCTTGTTTGTCCAAGGTTTAGCTATTACCACTCCTGCAAATGCTGAAGTTTTAATTCAGTTAGCACCCTTGTTAATGGGTTTGGGAGGTTTGGTGATTTTTAAAGAACGTTATATTTTAGCTCAGTGGATTGGTATAAGTATTCTTAGTATCGGCTTTGTTTTATTCTTTCACGAACAATTATCAAATTTGATTACCGCACAATCAACATATCTATTTGGTAGTGGTTTGATTGTACTAGCTGCAATTACTTGGTCTATTTATGCTTTAGCTCAAAAACAGCTTTTGCAAAGTTTATCTTCTGCTCATATTATGCTAATTATTTATGGAGGATGTGCTTTATTATTCACACTATTTGCTAATCCTAAAATCATTTTTACACTGAATTTATTACAAGGTGGAATGTTGATTTTTTGTGCTTTAAATACTTTAATTGCTTATGGTGCTTTTGCCGAAGCATTAGAACATTGGGAAGCATCGCGAGTCAGTGCAGTACTAGCTTTAGCTCCTGTTGTCACATTATTATCATCTTGGTTTGTATCAAAAAAATCACCAAATTTAATTCCCACTGAACATTTTACATTACTAGGAATAGTTGGAGCCGTTTTAGTTGTATGTGGTTCTACGGCAATTGCATTAGGGAAAAGAGAATAAGTTTCAATTTTCCAACCGTGATTTTACTGGTAATAAAAATCAAATTAATCATTACTTAAAAGTTAAACTTTATCTACTGAAGCAGATGTTTCTTTTATCTGTTATCATGTCATGGTGAACATGAAGAAATAAATTCAATCTGTTTACTAGTAAGTAATTTGACTTAGTTATAAACACGATTAAAAATGAAAATAGCATTCTACCTACCTAGTCTTGCTTAATTGAATCAACCGATTATTAGGGCAAATAATATTTAAAAGTTATCAATTATCAGTTAACCGTGATAACTGATAACTGATAACTGTTCACTGATTTAATACCATCCAGGGTGTCTGAGCTACCAAATATGTCTAGTTAAAGCACATTTTTTGGCAAAACACGAGTGATGAACAGCTTGTTTGGTAAATGGACTGACAACGTGAGAAAATCTTGGTTGTTGTTAGTTCTATCTGTGCTGATATCGGTTTTTGGTATCAGTAATTATGCTCGAACTGCGGAGCGAATTTATGCATCTTATTCAGCTTTTCAACGTTCTATTTCTATAACTGCGTTAGAAAAATTTGCCGAAAAGGGCGAACTTACCGAAGATTTGGCAGTGTATGCTAAATATTTGCAACCGGAACAAATTACTGAGTTGCGGCAAGTTTTAACAAGTCAGATAAAAGTTCATCCTGTAGCGGTTTCCCAGTTTCTGTATACCTCCCAAGGTGAATTCATGTTACGACGGTTGGGAGAAGTAATTAGAACTAAATCGGGTGAAAGTAAGCCAGGATTTCATGCTTTACGTTCGGCTTTAATTTTAGCTGCTGATCAACCCGGAGGTTTAACCTTATTAAATATATTGCGCTCGTATCCCAATTCCAGCATTAATATTGATTTAGCACGGACTTTGCAAATATCGGCAGAGTTAGAAAGATTAGTAAATCAAACTAATAAGGCTGTTGCAGCAGTTTCTGCTAAGTCTGATACGGAAGCTGCAAATGTCGAAGTTAACAATCTACCTACATTAAATCGTAGGGGAAAGTTTATCGCTAAAAAGCAAACGCTAAAGCTTTTTGATGTTATTCGGGGAAGATTACTAACAACTGACATTTATCTTCCCAATAATCCCTCTTCAGTACCTGTTATCGTGATTTCTCACGGTATCGGTACCGACAGTAGCAACTTTCGATATTTAGCCGATTATTTAACTACATACGGCTTTGCTGTAGTTGTTCCCAATCATCCCGGTAGTGACACCAAACAAATACAATCTTTGTTGAATGGAAGCGCTTCTGAAATAGCACAACCGGAAGAATTTATCAATCGTCCAAAAGACGTGAAGTTTATCCTCGATCAATTAGAGAAACTTAACAAAACCGATTCTCGTTTTCAGCAACGTCTAGACTTACAACAAGTCGGAGTATTCGGACAATCTTTCGGTGGTTATACAGCTTTAGCTTTAGCCGGTGCAAAAATTAATTTAGAGACAATAGACAAAAATTGCAACCAAGAGACATTAAAAGAAACGTGGAATATGTCTTTACTGTTGCAATGTCGAATCCAGGAGCTACAAGTAAAGCAACCAGTTCACCAATATAACTTATACGATGCAAGAGTTAAAGCTGTAATTGCAGTTAACCCAATTACCAGCAGCATATTTGGCAAAACTGGTTTGAATGAAATCAAAACTCCAGTAATGATGGTAACAAGCAGCGAAGATACCATTGCACCAGCTTTATACGAACAAATTCTCCCTTTCTCCTGGATTGCAAATCCGCACAAATATCTAGTACAAATGGAGAGTGCAACTCACTTTTCTACTATTGGAGATGGAAAAGGAGGTTCCGAAGCGGTTGGATTACCCTCGAAATTGATTGGAGACAATCCTAAACAAGCACAGAGTTACATGAAGCTTTTGAGTTTACCTTTCTTCCAAACTCATGTATCTGAAAATTCCCAATACAATGATTATCTCACAGCAGCCTACGCCAAATCTATTTCAACAAACTCTATGAATTTAAGTCTGATTCAGGATTTAAGTACTACCGAGGTTGCCAAAGTGGTTAAGAAATAAATAGTTAGTACCACCGGAGTGAGGAGTTGATTGAGGAATATTTAGGGATAATGGCTTTTATCTGATATGTTGTCTATAAGTATCTGGAAAATCAGCGTTGCTGAATCTGGGTATGAATTTACATTTAGACACGGGGTGTTTTACAACGTCTCTACAAGCTGTTTTGGTTATTTTATCTCTTGTTGCACCATAGAAACTTATCGTCAGCGGTACACCGCGTTCAAAGACTACGCTGATGGGCATTACTAAGTTAAAACAATTAGTAATTAATTACTAATTAATTACTAATTGTTTGACTTCGTTATTACCCGCCTGAGACTGCAAGTCCCAGTCTGATAGCAGAAGTCCATTAAAATAGACTAAAATATTACATTTTTCTGTTGGTAATATTTTTCTTGATATTTTTTATGATGTAGTTAATTATGCGGCTCTGTGCAAGATGTCAGCTGTGGTAAGATACTTCCTTCTGTGCAACACTATTTAAATTCTCAACTGAGAATTTTTAACTCCTAACTCTTAACTCTTAACTCCTAACTCCTAACTCTTAACTCCTAACTCTACCCGTGTTTGGTTTCTTAAATCTCGATAAACCCTTTGATTGGACTTCTCATGATTGCGTGGCAAAAACGCGCAAACTCTTGCGTATCAAGCGAATCGGACACGCGGGAACTTTAGATCCAGCCGCTACGGGTGTTTTACCGATCGCCATTGGTAAAGCAACTCGTTTGTTGCAATATCTTCCTACTGATAAAGCTTATAAGGCTACAATTCGCTTGGGGGTGCAAACTACGACTGATGATTTACAAGGAGAAGTTATTAGTCAAAAGTCTGCATCCGAGTTAGATTTGGCTACCGTAAAAACAGCACTGATGCAGTTTCAAGGTAAAATTGAGCAAATTCCTCCGATTTACAGCGCAATTCAAGTTGATGGAAAACGACTGTATGATTTAGCCCGCAAAGGTGAGGAAGTTCAAGCACCAGTAAGGAATGTAGAAGTATTTAATATTGATATTTTAGATTGGCGAGTAAGTGAATTCCCTGAATTAGATATAAATATAGCCTGCGGTGGGGGAACTTATATAAGAGCGATCGCCCGCGATTTGGGTATTATATTGGAAACGGGGGGAACTCTCGCAGCTTTGCAACGTACCGCAAGTAGTGGTTTTAACTTAGTGGATAGTGTGAATTTTAATGACTTGTAAGCAAATTTAGAAGCCGGAACTTTTCAACCGATGGCTGCCGATGCACCTTTGCAGCATCTTTCCGAAATAACTTTAGGTGAAATAGAAGCGCGGAGATGGTGTCAGGGTCAGAAAATTTCCGTAGACGAACAGGTATCGCAAATAGCAAGAATTTATAATGAACAAAGGCTTTTTCTCGGAATTGGTGAATTGAAAGAAGGTTTATTGATTCCGCGAATGGTATTGGAAGCTGGAAATAATTAAGAAGTTGATTGCATTAATTCTGATAGGTTGTATCTCCCGAAATTTCCTGGGAAAACGAACCATTCAAAATTAATCAAACGCACGATCAATATAAAAAATAGCATCATCGAATAGTGAAGTGATG
>JBHJOU010000727.1:0-3032 GCA_050329355.1 Rivularia sp. (in: cyanobacteria) | reverse complement strand
TTGGGTTGGGAAACACCTTGATTTTGCAGAATTTCCAAAATAGCGCGAGTACGATATAAAGCCACCGTACTTTTTCCCGTACCGGGGCCACCTTTTAGTAAACTAGGACCATTCGCATTAATAGCCCAATTTACATACTTTTCTTGTTCCGGATTCAGTTTCAACAGAAAACCCAGCAACTCACCTTCAGTAAACTTCAATAAATCATCAGTGCTACCCGTGATAAAATCTGGCTGATTGAGAACTTGGTCAAAATTGGGTTGAGCAACACAATCAAAAACCCTATCTCTCACCTCATTCGGAATTTCAGCATTAGTTAAATCGTCCAAAGTGCGACAACCTTTCAAAACCAGCCAAAATTCCTCCGGTACAAACAACCGCTTGAGTAAATCATCCGTTAACTGAACAGGTAATTCCGTCGGAGCAGTTTCCACAACTGGATTTATAACAGTATGACTTGGTGTAACAGTTAATAAACCATCCACATCCGGTAAACAGTTAACATCCACCTCAGTCGTTTCAGCAACTAACTTACTACCCTTATAAACATCCTTCCGAGCATCCACACCAAGCAGAATCACCCAACCATCACCATAAGTATAAATAATTCGATAAACCCCAGACCGCAACCGATAAATGTTACCCTTATAACCGTGTAACTTTTTCTTCAAATTACCCTTCGGCTTCGGGTCATCGCGTAAAAACTCAATCTTCTCCAATATTTGCACCACATACTCTTTAGGAATTCCCAAGAGTTGATTAGTAAAAGTCGGCTTGTGGATAATCTCGTAATTCATAAAACTAATTTACACATAAAGCTCGTAGTAAGGGATTTATCCCTTACTCAAACTCCATAGTAAAATATTTATCCCTCATCTAACCCAACTTACTTATCCAAATCAAAACAATCCCATCCCCCACCATAATTATTCACAGGATAATTCACCCAAGAATCCCGCAACCACTCTCTCCCATACTCAGCAAAATACCAATGAACACTGCAATCCTCCCACTCATAACCCGAACTCACATAACCATGCTTAATCGGGTTGTAATGAATATAATTGAGCGTTGCATAATAATGTCGCTCCGAACGAATAGCTCTATCGCTCCAGCTATACCAAACTTGACGTTGACTAACCTTATCTTCCAGATTCCAAGTACGAGCAGTATTACCATGAATTCGGTGAAACAAACCACCCAAAACCTTAAAATCATCAACACGAACTAATAAATGATAATGATTTGGTAGAACAACCCAAGCTCTAATTTCTACATCGCTTTGAATAAACCTTTCAAAAATCAAATTTAATAAATATTGACGACGGGATGGGTTTAAATAATGCTTATGTTCGTAACAAGCAGCCGTTAACAAATAATATTCCCTATCTTGAATCGGATGTGGTGGAGAATGAGGAGGATAACCCCGCTTTAATCTTTCTGCGACTAACTCTGCTTTTTGTTCTGGTGTTAATTTGCGATATTCGTACATAATTAAGATGAGGGATAAATCCCTCACTACGAGCTTGTAGTAAGGGATTTATCCCTTATTATTTTTATATCTAAAACAAACTCAACTGTCCATTCCCATCATCCGATTTAACTTCCGCTTTCCTCTTCCCCTTCCCCTTCTTCTTATCATGCAAACCTTGCGCTTCCTCTTCCTTATATCTCTCCTGATTTAACTGCAATAATCTATCAAGTACTTCCCTTCTCGCAGTTTCGCTGATGGTGTAGCGCAATCCTTGTTTGGTATCGTGGAAACCGTGTTCTAAATCTAAATTTGACCAACCGTAAGCAGCTGCAACCGCGTTATCCATTTCTACGTGTAATTCCCGCAGTTGTTGAATATCGGTTGCTGTTTCTTCCGGGTTGTGGAAGCGGTTGTAGGTTTTGGTTAAGCCTTCTTGACGAGCAAGCATGATATTTTGGCGGTGGTTGTAGTATTTTTCGCCGATGGTTTCTAGGTTTGTGGTTAATTCGGGGAAGGGGAAGGTTTCAAAGCAGTCGGTGGGGGTGTATCTTACATCTGTTCGCATACTAGATGAGTGATGATTTAACCATTCGGTATGTGCCATTGCTTGTAAAATTACAAAAGAAGCATAATCATCAAACACAAATACTACTGTTGCTTCCGACATAACAATATCAGTTGGAACAAATGCAATAGAGTTAATATTGCTTACACGACTACGGACTAACACTCGTTTTAGATTTGCGATCGCATCATAAAGTGCTGGACATTTTTCTCCATAATGCCACCACCTTTCTCGTCTTTCTTTACGATTATTTTTATCTCTCTCTGGCTTAACTTTCTCCTCAACAATCTTCAAACAATCGGGATAATCAGCAGCATAAGGTTTACCTTTGGGCTTTTTCGGGTCATCATGTTCTGCATCCAAAGGATAATCTTTAAAGTTAATCACCCAGCGACTCGGAGATTGATCTGGACGGGAATTCAAATCCTCACCGTTTAAATAAGGAAATAAAACATCTTGATTTTTCCCATCTTTTTCAATTAATGTTTGTGCTTCCTCTGTTTGTAAAACAAAACCTTGTCCGTAAACTTTACTCCCTAAAAAAGATTTACCTTGATTCGCTACTAATTTATCAGGTTTACCAACAGCTTTCCCCGGTACTGTCAAAAACGGCGTAATTCCATTCACAAGTTTTTCATCCAAATAAAATTTACCCTGCCAATCACCTTGTCGCAACCAGACATGAGCAACTTCTAGATTCGCGCTACCTTCCCATTTTCTACTGGGTACAGCACGGGGAATAACGCATTTATCAGCAACTAACTGGTCTAAACCAACTTCGCGGGTATCACCTTGGGCTATAGTATTCGTAGCGATTAACCCAAATCCACCGTTGATATCTAATAAATTCTTAGCACGTAAGAAAAAATAAGCGCAAATATCCGCACTACCGCGTTTACCATCAGCAATCCATTTAACGATAAAATCTCGATAATCCGTACCCAAAGCACCAGTAATTTTTTGTCCACCCATAAACGGGGGATTTCCCACAAT
>JBHJOU010000068.1:0-4673 GCA_050329355.1 Rivularia sp. (in: cyanobacteria) | reverse complement strand
CATATTCAGCTTAATATGTGTAGAATAGTACGACGTATTACTACACACAAAAAAATCCACTTTTACCAAACATCAGTTTTATCTCACGATTAACTAATCTTTGTAAAGTAAAGTTTTTACATTGATATTGATGAAAGAAGAAAAGCCAAAATTATTAGATAAAGAAGTCGGGTTTTTATGATGATTATTTTTGATGACAGATATATAAGATAAAAACCCGACTTCTCAACCCCTATCAATCATCCCCGCAACATTCCCCGATAAATTCCCGGTGATGAATCTTGAATAATCGTTGCACCTACAGTTTTGTGATAAAATTCCGCGACGCTTTCACCCGCTCCACCGATAATTGCATAACCATATCCTTGCACCCGCATATCATGCAGACAAGCTAATAATAATGCTTTGCCAACTTTACGCCCTCTTGCTGCTTCACTAACCCCAATAGGACCAAAAAAATTCTTACAAGTGCATTCGTAACAAGCAAAGCCGAGAATCTGTTGGTTTTCCACAGCAATCCAACAACTAGGAGGTGAATTTTTAAAAGCAACGTCACATTCACTCATCCAACGTGTATTAAATTGCTCTTCTACCCAAGCGAGAATAACTTTTTTTTCTGGTGCGATCGCACGTCTAATAACTATACCCTGCTTATCTTGTGCGGTTATTTCCGCTTCTAAGGAAGGTAGAGTATAGAGTTTAACTAACATATCAGCCATAATCAATTTTGGATTTTAGATGTGGGGTATATGTCGGGTTTTTATAACTAAGAAGTGAGATTACAGATATTTATCGTAAAAACCCGACTTCTATGATTATGGTTGAACCTACGGGTATATGTCGGGTTTTTATAACTCTCTTGTGGTAATACAGATATAGCCGTTTTCCGATTCATGGTGCAATACAAATTTTACCTCACCCCGCCCTCTTAACCCCTCTCCTTTTTAAGGAGAGGGGAAGGGGGTGAGGTTTTACTGTGTTGGAATCAACTGAAATTTGCTATATTCATCCTAAAAACCCGACTTCTATGATTAAGTTAGGGCTAATTAGTATTAATAAAACTGCTGCATTACATAGGAAACTGTTGCCCAAAAAGGAACATAACTTTGAGTTTCATCTCTCTCTAAATAAGCTTCAGCTAGCTTTTTAATTTCCTTATCTGATAGTCCTTGAGTGGCTTCTATAACACCATCAACTACTTTACGACGCATTTTTTTTAACTTATTAATATTAAGCGCCAGCATTGTAATTGTAGTTTCGGCTGCTTGTTGATATTTGGGTTCTTCTGTCGGTAAAATTTCGCCTGCACCAGAATATCTAAAGTATTTACTACAATTGGGATCTAATGGTGAAATCATCAATTTTTCGTCAAACCAACCACCTTTTTTGTGTCCACAATGTACGGGTTTGGTTGGTCTTTGTTCGTCTTCTCCCTGACAAGAAGAAATTAAATTGGTGTAAGCAAATGTCAAATGTGTGTACTTACTTTTGGGACGATAATGTTCGATATGACATTTTTTTCTACTAATACGAATACCGCAATAACAACATATGTAACCTTGTTCGTGAAGTATCGATTCGTAGACATCATTTTTAACATTTCGATTGAAGGCTTTCCACTTTGTAGTGCTGGAAACTTTCTTGTTATATGCAGTCAAGCTACTAGGTTCTGAACCTTTTTGAATATGTTTCATTTGTTAAGAATTTCCTTGCGTCGAATTAATACATCCGCTCGTGCAAATTCCGGTTCATCGTCACCAATTTTTTCAGCTAATTCTTGACGTAATTCCTTGGCATTTACTAAATCTCCCTCATCAATAAATCTGAAAAGTTGTTGTAAACAATCCTTGATTTTTTGAGGTCTTTCAGGAACTTCCATCAAGTCTTCTAAAATACTATTGCTGTCTCTTCCATAGGAACCTTCTGCACTCATGACAACTAGTCCTTCTTCGTCATTTCTTTCCAGAATGAAAACACCTTCGGGACGAACATGACTGACTACTTGCGGTGAATGAGTACTGATAATAAACTGACAATTAGGAAACGTTTTTTTCAACGCTGGAATAATATCTCTTTGCCATCTAGGATGTAAATGTAATTCAATTTCATCGATTAAAACGATACCTTCACCTAATAATGGATCATCAAGACTAGGGTTGGCGATCGCCAATCTTCTGGCTAAGTCTCCCACCATTGCTAATAAGCATTTTTCTCCATCAGATAACTGATTAATATTCAGTTCTCTACCTTGTTTTTTCACGGTCATTCTTAACGGAGAACGACGTATTCTCAAGTTAGATAATCCGGTAATTAAAGAATAAATTGCTTGTCTGACTGCTTCTAATTGATGATTAACAAAATTAGAGTCATCAAGTTTTTGTTCGTTTTCTAAATCTTCCAATTTCCTAAACCATTGGAAGAAGCTATTAAAATTAATTTGTACCCCGTCTAAAGCTTGGTCATAAGCAGTTACACGCTCCAGGGAATGTTTTTTTCTAACTCGTAAAGGAATATCAATTACAGCGCGGTTCACGCCATAATGAACGATTACAGGTAAGTTAAATTCCGGATTATTTTTTAACTGCTCGTGAGTTATTTCAACTAATTCGCGTAATTCATCTAAATCACTACCAGTCGTTTTACTACGCTTCTTTTGCATCTTGGCTAGACACCAAGTTTTCTCACCTTCAAAAGTTGAAACCGTAATCTTATTACAAGTCTCTTCACTGCCGTTAGAAATATCCTCTTCTTGAAATAATCTTCCCGAAGTTGTAGGGAACTGAACTGGTTTTGTATAACGAGATAAAAGAATAGCTAGACATTCCAGAATACTCGATTTACCAACCCCATTAATACCAATAAATACATTCGGTTCGTCTTCTTGGAATTCCAGCGTCATATTGCCGATTCCACGAAATGACTGCATCTCAATACGCTTGATTTTCATGCTTTAAGCTAAGTTAAAATACTTGGATTTATGTACTAAAAATAATAAGTAGTTATTAATAACGATAGCTTGATTTTATTTTTATCGGCATGAAAACCGTGTTCTATAAAACTAATCAAAAATTAAATAAATCAGCAAAGATGAATCTAATTAAGAGAAAGTAATTTAATTAATAATAAAAGGTTAAATCTTGTAATCTAGAAGACAAAATATCACAAGATAAATCAATGGTGTATTTAAGTAACAAATAACCGAGAAAAAACTTGATCAAATAACATCAAATGATAAATTAAAACTGCGATTAACAATCCATATCCGAATTTATACCCCATTTCACTTACATAAGCTGTGTTTGAGGATTTTATGTCACAAGAAAAGCAAAATATTCAACCTTCTTCACCTCCAGAAAATCCCTCATTTTGGAAAGCGTCATTAATTAAAGTTTTACGAGCAACGATTGGTGTATTAGAAACTACAGCAGTCAAATTAGAAACCGAAACCTCACCCAGTAGTGAAGACAAACCAAATTTTTTGCAGAAACTTCAACAGGGATGGAGCGGGATTTTAGCAAAAATTCGGCTGATCTTACCAGCACAACTTTCTGCAAAGTTGTCAGATACAGCTTTGACAGGAATTATCGGTGCAATCACAGCAATGGTATTTTTGATAACTACAAACCTTTCCGGTAGTGAACCTCCAGAAATCGCGATCGTTCCTCCAGATACGGAAAATATTCCAGTAGTATCTACTACTAATCCCGAACCAAAAGAAACAACTTCCTTACCATCCGAACAAGAAAATCCATCAATTGTAGAAGAAACAACTTCCTTACCAACTCAACAAGAAGAATTAGAAACAACCCCTACACCACTAACACCCGAAGAAACCTTAATTGCAGCCATTCAAAATCAAATTGCCCAAATTAGCGTTACCCCAAAGGGGTTTAGCTCTGCTAATCGCACTTTTTCAGGAATCATCCAATCAATTCAAGCCAATTTTTTAGACAGTAATCTTACGATTAAACTTAGTAACGATTGGTACTCCTTACAGAAAAAACAACAAGACAAACTTGCTGCTGAAATCTGGCAACGTTCGCAAAAATTAGATTTTACTCACCTAGAAATTACTGATTTAGAAAGTAAACTATTAGCGCGTAATCCAGTAATTGG
This sequence comes from Rivularia sp. (in: cyanobacteria), assembly GCA_050329355.1. Taxonomy (GTDB): domain Bacteria; phylum Cyanobacteriota; class Cyanobacteriia; order Cyanobacteriales; family Nostocaceae; genus Rivularia. Next base: position 557 of record JBHJOU010000068.1, on the reverse strand, counting down.
TACTGAGATGATAATTTTGAAAAGAAAATAGCGAATCGAGGATAACTAGTCAAGCCTTGATTATTTATATAATTACCACTCAGTTATAAAACTATTCCCTATCTCCTATCCCCTATCTAAATTCCCCCATCTCCCTCTAACCCTTGTTAAACTAGTGACTGACCCTTTGAACTAGTAATTATGCTAAAGCGTTCTAAATTCGAGACAACTCAATCTCAAATTATGCACCGTGCTGAGGATTTAATTAACGCGGCTTCTAACCGTTACCGGATTACAGTTCAAGTGGCTAATCGGGCTAAACGTCGTCGTTACGAAGATTTTGATAATACCGAAGATGTATTAATGAAGCCTGTATTACGCTCAATAATTGAAATGTCCGACGAATTAACTCAACCAGAAATCATCGGCGAAATGTAACATCGAAGCATCAATAGGAGTTAGGAGTTAGGAGTTAGGAGTTAGGAGTTAGAAGTTAGAAGTTAAGAATTCAAATTTCTCCCCATCCCCCCATCTCCCCATCTCCCCATCTCCCCATCTCCCCATCCCCCCATCCCCCA
>JBHJOU010000796.1:0-2966 GCA_050329355.1 Rivularia sp. (in: cyanobacteria) | reverse complement strand
GATAGTGATGTTCGGTTTGCTCTGGGTGAGTTTAACTTATTAAGCGCTACCGTCGAAGGAGGGGTTTTCCCGGTAACGAATGGTGATAGTAGCGGTTTTTATTTCAAGATTACTGAGCCGGAAGCTAGTATTACTTTAATTGCTGCTGATGATAATCTCAATTCGGATGGGCAAGTAATTACCGAAGGAATTGAAGAATTTACTTTCACTTTAAAGGAACAAGTTGGTTACAGCATTGATAGTAATGCAGCAGCAGTTAATTTTAGTATTGCAGATGATGCTGATAGTCAAATTCAGGTGAGTTTGAGAACTGAACCTGAATTTTTAATCGAAGAATTGGAAACAGTTGCTGTATTGAGGTTAAATCTTAGCGCTCCACCACCGTCTGAGGGAATCACTGTTGCGATTAATTCGCAAAATCTAGATGATTTCAATACTTTAGAATTTGATGTGACTGGTGGTGATATCGTCAGTATTGATGATGACGGTACTGTTAATGTTCTAGTTACCGAACAAACTGCTACAGTTACTGTTCCGGTGAAGGATGATGGTATTGTTGAAGGTTTACAAACTGCTGTCTTTACTTTAGTTGAACCCCCAGCAGATGCAGGTTATCAAATTGGTTTGAATCCCCAAGCTAGTCAATCAAGCTTTGATATTTACGATACAGTTAATGAGGCTCCTGTAATCGTTACAGATGTAGAATCTAACGATACTATTGGCACTTCAACACCTCTGGAAATTAACAGTGAAACAAACAAAGCTATAGTTCGAGGTCAAATTAATTTCAACTTCCAGAATAACCGTGATGTAGACCAAACAGAAGACGTTGATATGTATTCTGTGGAGTTGCAAACTGGCGATCGCATTACTATAGATTTAGATTCGATTCCCTTTGAAAATTCCCAAGGCTTTGTTCTTCGAGGTAGTGGAGATTTACGTGTTTTCAACAGTGCGGGAGAAGAATTAGTTTACAACGCTCAAGCTTCTGCACCAGGGGAATTATTTGAATCTAGAAGAGATGCCTATATAGACTTTACCGCAGAAACGGCTGGAACTTATTATATTGGGGTTTCTCAAGCATTTAACAACAACTACGACCCCTTTGTTAAAGGTACGGGTGATGGTGCATTGCTTCCACCTAGGTTTGGAATCGGTGCTGGAAGATACGAACTAGATATCAAAATCAATCCCGAGCCTCCGGTGTTTGAGCAATACGTTGAATACGATGGAGAAAGTCCGAATAGTCCTGTAGTCCGCTTTAATGCGGTTCCCGGTACATTCGATGGTAATAATATTATTTCTTCTCAGATTGTAGAATCTTTGGGAGCAGAAACAGGCAAAGCGGCTTTACTCAACTTTACTTTTCAAGTTGATGGGGAAATCCCTGACGGTGGATTAGAAGTAATTGTTAAAAGCGATACCGACTTTAGTGGTTTCCTTGATGGCTTAACTGGTACTCCCAGAACAGCAATAGGAGGAGAAATTATCAGTGCAGTTTATAACGAAGATGGTACTCCTGCTGGTTTCAGAGCATTATTAACCAGTCCCAACGCTGCTTTCCCATTTACAGTTAGCGATCGCGATACAGATGACCCGAATAGTCCCGAATCGATTGTATTTTCTTTAGCGAACAGCCCCGATTACGCTGCCGATACAGCAGCTAATACTTCTAATATTACCTTCTACGACACCTTAGAACAAATTCAAAGTAGTGGAAATGTTCCTCAAGTCGGTGTGACTATTGATCAAACTGAATTAATCGAATCTGAAGGTACACAAGTCAATGTTTCCTTTAACGTCGAAGGAGAAATCCCCTCCGATGGGTTACTGGTTTATGTTGATAGTGAAACCAGAGGTGCTTTAGGTGAATTCGATGTCTTTAATACCGAAATTACTGGAGGTGCGGTTCCTTCTGCTAACAGTGACGCTAGCGGTTTCTACTTCCGAATTTTTGAAAATACTGCCAACCTGAAATTACAGGTATTCGACGAAACAACCAATCCTGCAATTTCTCCAGAAGATGCTTTAGAAGGAATTGAAGAATTTAGCTTCTCTCTTGTAGAAACAGATGAATACACCATCAATACTGATGCAAGTGGTTTCAGTTTTACCATAGCCGATAATCCTGATTCAGTAGTTATCGAACCACCACCAGAAGCAGAAGAATTACCACAAGGACCTACGGACAACGATGGACCTAATACTAATAACGATACCATTGCCGATGCTGTTCCTTTAGGTTTAACAGCCGATAATCCCTCGGTGATAATTGATGGAGAAATTGCCGAACGTTTTCGAGTTCCTGGTAATACTGTAGATGCAACTGAAGATGTTGATATGTACAGTTTTGATTTGATGGAAGGTCAAACTATTACAATTGACATCGATGCTAACGGTACAGGTAATGCGGGATTGGGGTCGATTCTCGATTCTGTATTGCGTATCTTTGATGCAGAAGGTAACGAATTAGCTATCAATAATCAAGGTGCTGCACCAGATGAAATTTTTCAAGCAGAAGGAGACCCTTATTTAGAGTTTACCGCACCAGCGGCTGGTACTTACTACGCGGGTATTAGTGCTTTGGGGAATGATTTTTATGATCCTAATGTCGCAAATAGCGGTAGCGGTTGGACATTTGGTGAAAGTTTTGGCGCTGACATTTATCGGGTAAGCTTTAGTTTAGGAGAAATGGTCGCACCTCCCACACAACCCGATTCTTCTCCGATATTCGGTTCTGTTGAACAAGATGTTATCGAAGTCGAAGGTAGTGATGGGCTGATTTTCGTTGGTAGTTCTGATGATTTAATTGACGCTTCGATTAGTAGCACTGGGAACAACCGTATTTACGCTAGTAGCGGTAATGATACTGTAATACTGGGAATGTCTGATAGAATCATCGGTGGTGAAGGTGACGACAAATTCTTTGCAATGAGCGGTGGTGATAATATCATTACTGGTGGAGC
>JBHJOU010000436.1:0-7571 GCA_050329355.1 Rivularia sp. (in: cyanobacteria) | reverse complement strand
AAAACCGCAAAGAATGGAAACAACAGCAAGCAGATAACCAACAAGAAATTAAATTATTAATTAATATGAACGGCGAACAAACAACAATTGAGATTCCAGAAGTTGCACAAATGGCAATGGAAGAACTAGGTATAGAACCTATTGAATTAATAAACCGTGCTTTAGTTTTTTACTCAAAAAGTATTATCGGGAAAGCTAAACGACATGAGGAAGATTTGAGTAATGTTTTAACAGAAGATTTATTAAATGATAAAAAGTTTAGTACTCATCCTCTTAGAGCTTCAGAACTTACAAAAAGGGCAGTTGTAGCAATTATCAGACATAATAATGAAGTTGCCACAGAGAATGATAATAGATGGTGCATTACTCAAAGTGCGATTAGTGTTTTAACAGGTTCTAAGCCTGCGGCAATAGGTAAAACTTTAAATGAATTCAAACAGTTGATCGATGACCATAATCAAAAGTTTGAATTAAATGGATACTCCAACCGTAAAGGTAAAGATAGAGATATTCAGCAAGAAATTGATTTAGTTGAACTTGTGCCGGACGGAATTGATTTAAACCTCGGATAACAGTAAAGGGAAGTAATAATTTACTTCCCTTAATTACAATTAATTTTCATACTTATCAGAAAGATAATTGATATAGTCCAAACCTTTACGATATTCTCTAGGAGTTAGTTTTAAAACTTCGGTAATAGCTAATTTTTTCTGCTTATTAGCTATCATTACTTTGATTTGTTCCCACATCTGTATTTCTTGATTTTGGGGTATGTCGGGAAATAAGTTCCGAGAATCAGTAGAATCGCTGTATTTATCTTCCTGTATATCTTCTACTAGTTCCTGGTTTAGTTCCGAGTAGGCTGTAGCAGAGTTCCCTTGAGTCACAACGGAACTAATCGGGAACTTATTTATATCAGGCAGATTTGCAAAATACGGAGCGCTCCTAGGGGATTTAAAAAGGGCAAAGTATTTTAATTTTTCATCTAACTCACTAGCAGCAATACGCTGTTTATATTCTTCCAGTAACTCATCATTACTCCAGTCTTTATAGATGTTAGATAATGCCCATTGCGCTGTATCTCCTAAGTTGATAAAGCCACAGTTGAGTAAATCAATTTTATTCACTCCCAACACGTTGGGCATAAGGTTCTGACCTGCGATTAAGGACTTAACTTTCTCACTTCTACCTACCCTCCAAATAAACTTTAGTAACTCACTTGCAAAATTATTCGGACTCAAAAAATCTTCCATCTCGGATTCAAAAACTTGTTTATAAGTAGGTTCTAATTGACTTTTAAAACTACTTATTGTTTTATCGAATACTGGCTTATTAACTTTATTCCACCGGGTAGCGAGTTCTGAATATTCATCAAAAAAGTAGATTTTAGGAGAGTAGTTAGGAAGTTCCCGACCTTTTTCTATAGCTTGTTGATTAAGCCATAAACGATAAGTAATTTCTGTAGCCGCTTCTAATAAGCCAAATATCGAATGTTTAAAACCTAAATACTTGGCTTTTCCAAGTGATAAACTACTCTTACTCGGTTTAGGATTTGTAATTATTAACTCAGAATTACCCCCTAACAACACATCGAATAAGCCGATAATATTACTAATCAATACAGTTTTACCGTCTCCAGTTGCACCCGTTAAACATAGTTGATGTGATTTTTCAAGGAATACTTGGAAGTGGTTTTCACTAGGCTCGACGGGTTTTTCTAGTTTGTTTGGTGATGTTTCTATTAGTTTCGTGTTAATTTTTATTTGTATGTAGCCTAAGTTAATATCAAACTGTGGTGGATAATTAAGCCGAAGTTCTAATTGAAGTTCATCTCCTAACGCTCTAAATTGCTTTAAATTCCCGTTTTTAGGTATCAATCGGATTAAATCAAAAGTACTTTCTTCCCACGAATCAACATAGTCACACTCGATGTTTTTCGAGTATAGATAGTTGATTATTTTATTAGCGTAGTATTCAGTGCGACTTATACCGCTTGCTAATTTGGGCAATTTAGCTTGCTTGAGTAAACTTTCTTTTAACTGCAATTGTTCCGTATATAGTTCTAATTCGTTCTCATAAAGTTCAATTATTTGCTTGTTTTCATCTAGGCACTGTTCCCGCTGGTTATTCAATTCCTCATGATGCATTTTGCGATAATTTTCTAATTCTTCCTCATGAAATAACCTTAGATTTTCTAACTCTGTGGCGTGGTTTTCACAATCTACTATGTACTGGTTATTAATTTTTTCACGTTCTAATTCTACCTCTTTCCAAGCTTCAGCAATAGGATTCCATTCCTCCTCATGCCGTTCTAGAAGCGTATAACCTATGCCTGTAAAACACCCGATACCATGAACGAGAAAGCTTAAATTATAGTTCTTCCTAGCAAGAATAAAGCCAAATAATGCTGATATGGTGACACTTACAGCAATCACTTTAATTGCTCTAAATCGTTTCATTTTACAAACTCCAATAAAAAAGTACTGGTAAAATTAACCAGTACTATTACAACTCTGAAAAGTTAAAACAATAGCCCTAAAATTACCCCAAATAAACCCACTATCCCGATAAAGTTTATGAGATTTGAATTCATAGACGGGTTATTATGCCATATGAAATAAAGAGAACAACCGATAATCAACAAGCAACTTCCTGTAGCTAATACACTAACAACATCTATCAATTCAAAATAAAACAACACCTTAACTATTCGGAAACTAAAGGAAGTTGTTAAAAATGCTGTTATTCCTTTTATTAAATAATTCATCCAAGTAATCCCTGTTGCTTGAGTAACTCCCTACGGTTTTGGAGCATTTTTTGAGCTTCCAAATAACCTGTTTCAAGATTTTGATATTTGAGGTCAAGCGTTTTTTGGTACAGCGGGTTTTCTTTTGCTTGATGACTTGCATCAATGTTTTTGCGGTTGTTTGCGTGACGTAGTAATACCGCGTCAGTACGTCTTCCCAACACCTTTAAAGACTCGATTTTTGTATTTTCTTGAGCTATCAAAGTTTTTTGTTTTTCGGTACTAACTTGCTGCAATGCCTGAGTTGTTCTTTCTTTTTCAGCGTCGCGATCATGCTTGAGTTGTTTGATTTTTTCGCTACGAATATCGCCTGTGATTTTTTCGGCTTGCAATTGGTACTCTTGTTCTGTCATTTCTGGTAGAATCTCCTTGTTGTTTACTACTTGGCGGTAGGGACACACCCAAAGTGAGTAACCGGGCTAGGGTTACTCGCTTAACAAAATTTACTCACCAGTAAAATATTTGATAATTGAATTGCTGATATTTGCGGTATCGCCACAGAATTTTGATTGATTCCGACAACCCAAGCCAGTAACTAAGAAGCTTACGAATATCCCACTTAGCCCCAACACAAGCACCGTGTTGATGAATGTGTTTAATTGAGTTGTTAGAGAGTTGTTAAAAGCCGTCTCGCGCTCGATTTCGTTGCTTAGGCTGTTTATGGCTTTTCTCAGTTCTGACGTGTCCTTGCCCGTTCTAGCGTTCCGGTAAAGGTCGTATTTGAGTAGTTGTAATTTTTCGTCATCTGGTAATAACCCAGTCTCGCGGTTCTCCCTATTCCAAGCGATTTGCTTTTCTATTGCGCTATTGATGCCGTTGCCTAGGTTGGTTAGTCCTGTGTAAATGCTTTCTGCTAACTTCATAAAAATTTACAATTATTTTCTAAAAGGGAATAGGACAAATAGGACAGCGGTTTGTTTTCTGGTTAGGACAAGCTACAGCGCTGTCGTAGCCTACATTCTGGCTGCATTTGTAGCAGTAGGTCTGGTCGTCTATACAGATGCAATTGCGGTATTTGTAGGCGGATATTAGCGATCGGATTTTTTGTAGTGGGTTGAGTAAATTAATCATTTTTTCTCCTGAATAAGTAAACAAAACTGGCGCGGGGACTGGGTTAGAGTTTCCCGCGTGGTAGGGGTTGTGTACTTTTAGTATGGTGATAAGATAGCACTATTAACATCATAAGTGCAATTACCTCTTTTAGCTTCATTAGTGTTATAAGTGCAAATAACCACCTAAATATGTTTGGAGAGTAATATTGATGCTATACACAGCAAATACTTCTAAATTAATGGGGAGACCACGAATTACAGTTACCGTGTCAGAAGATGTTTTTAGCTATCTTTCAGAATGGGCTGAACGGGAAGAAAGACCACTAGCAAACCTCACAGCTTATTTATTAAGTCAAGCTGTGCGAGAACATCAACAGCAAAGCAATTCCCCTTTACCTGATAAAGACAAAGGCGCGGCGTGATGTTAGGTCAAAATGATTACTACACAAACATACAAGCCAAAGTTTGCGTAAGGCTTGCACAAAATATTACTTGCTTCTATCAGTTGCCAGTACACGTTATCAGGTTAGATGAACGGACAAACAATATTTTTATTCTTGCTGGTAATAATTTAGCGATAAGCATACTCAAAGATGGAATCTGGAGGTTTGAACCATGAGTAGTAATTTTGAACACATGAGTATTCAAGAATTAAAAGCGTATTTAAAGGAGCATCAAGGAAATACTGAAGCGTTTCATGTGCTAATGGATAAGCTAAATGCTAATCCTAATCAGCAGTTGTACCAACCTGATGAGATTGACAAGCTAGAAGAACTAATAAACGGTAGGGGTGAAAAATGAGATACCAGAACTGGTTTAACTCACTGACAGCAAAATTTCTTAAGCCAGTGTGCGATATGTACGCGGGACTGAGAACAGCATTTGAGATTGTAACGGTTCCCAAAACTCTCGCTAATTTTAATTTTAGGAGAATTACCTTCAAAAGGCAATTCTTACTTTTTTGAAATCGATAGAATCGGCAGCGGGCTTAACTTACTGCCGATTTTGGCTTGGATTCTAATTTTCGTTTACCTTACTTTCTACTATGCTGTTTTTATACCAGACTCAAATTACAAAACTTTTCTTATGTATTTTTTGCAGTTTTGGAGGAAGGCGATCTGATCCGCTCTCGTTTTTCCTTGGTAAAACAGATCGCCGGATCAATAACTGCGGATCAACTTCTTAACCTACTCTTAATTACTTGTCGCAAAAAATTTTTCAAAAAAAATTGACCAATAATGAAACATTTTATGAACCCCACAGATAACCCTATGCGAATTAATCAGAAATGAAGCGCAAATATTATTAGCTGAATATATCAAAAATTCTGAAAAATTTCGCTTATCGAAAGAATCACAAATTCAAAAGCCAATTTTACGTGAAAATTACCAATAAAGCCAAAAAAAAAAAGACCAGGTAAGCAGCATTCCAGATGTTGTAAGGCTTTTGTTGACGCATTACGCATACAGCCAAAAGTAGTGAATGGTAATCACCACTCCAGGTAGGCATAGCTTACCAAGGCACTAAAAAATATTTTATCTAAGATAAATTGTAACCCAAAGTTATAAGCGTAATTAAATCAATATAAAGCAGAATACATATCTGGATTGCTCCAATCAAAAACTTTGGAGGAATCATTATTTTGCTTTCCAGCAATATTTTATCACAATCTTATCATAATTCAAATAAATTCCCGGATAAATCGCAGGCATATATCCAGGGGTACTACGAGGCAATGCATACAGCCATATCCCCTAGGGGGGTATTAATAGCCAAGTTGAGGCGAGCCATTCAAAATCATAAATTGACGGCGGCGCTGCAAATCTTAGAAAAGTTTGGTGCTACTGGCGAACTGGCACTTTCATTTATTCGCGATGCCCAAAATTATGGGGAGGTGGCACTGTGAGTAACAATTTTTCTGCCACATCCCGATCAAATCCTTGCAATTTCTGCGGTGATATCAAAGGCAATTGCAGGCATGGCGATGATATCCACCTTTGCATGGGCTTGAATAGCAATCCCAAATTTGAAATCCACAATGGTCATAAAATAATTGGTTTTGCTCATGATGGCTTGTGGGCAATGCTCAAGCTTGATGATTCCCAGCAATGGGGTGAAAATCAGCGAATAAAGCCACTAAGGCAATCCCAAAAAAAACCAGATAAACCAAATAATTCTCTCCCCATCGATGCCCGAAATACTGGCTATAGGCGAATCATAGCCAAATTAGATTTATCCCTAAATCACACCATTGATTTAAAAGAAAAGCGCGGGTTATTTTCTCACGAGATTCACTTTGCGTACCAGATGGGGTGGATTCGCACTTGGGAGCCTGGGATTGAGGTAGATGCAGATGGTAGGCTTGCAGGAATTTCACCCACTAATCATCATCTGGTAGGGGGAAAAGGCATGGCAATTGCAGCCACCAATGGAAATCACAAGATTACTGGATTCCAAATTGCCAGCGACGACCGCGAGAATTTTGCTAAATACTTTTGGTTATCTTCTGCAAAATACGGCGGGAATTCCCCAAATTTATCAAATGGGGAATTACCACTATTCATTTGGAAGCATCCCCAAGCCAAGGAGATAAGTGAAATATGGCTGGTAGAAGGTGCTTTAAAATCGCTAATTACGGCGCTTAAGCTGTGGTTAAGGAATAATCGCACGGATGTAATGATAATCGGGGCTGCGGGGGGTAATTTTGCGGGTTCTGCGAACACGCTTAAAGATGCGCTTGTGAATACTTCCTGCAAGCGTATAAAATTACAGCCGGATGCGGGGGCGGTAAGCAATCCCCATATCACCGGGAATTACCAGAAAATAATCAATTCTCTTATCAGCGATGGTTACAAATGTACTATCGGGTGGTGGGGGCAATCTACAAAAGCTTTCCCGGATATTGATGAACTAGAATCATTTAAAAATATCAATTATTTAAGCACTAAAGATTACAAAGCTTTGTGCCTTAAATGGGGGGGAATAAAAGATAATCCAGCTAGTAATATTAGCCCGATTGATTATCAAGAAAGAGTAGCTTATGAGCAGAAAAAATTACATTCTCTCACTTATCCCGCTGATTACATTTGTGATTCATCTCAGAAGTATTTACCAGATTTAGTAAGCATAATTCCTAAATCTGGAATAGTAGCACTAAAGGCTCCTAAAGGAAGTGGTAAAAGTCACCAGATTAAGCAGATAAAAAATCACTGCTGTGGTTATACCGAAGAAATACAAATAGAAATTAACCCAGAGGTAGCAACACCCGAACAACTTTCAATACTCAGTAAAAAACGTAAAAATATTGCTCAAATATCTGCACCCAAAACAACAACCGAAAAAATTCGGCATAAGGGCTTGGGGATGAATTTTCTTAGCTTCAATGCCCGTATTGCCCTTGGTAGGGGGCAAGCAGTGCAGTGGGATTTTACTTGGATTGAAGATGCTGATATTGATTCTAAAGATGAATTTGGCAGCAAAATAAGTACCGCTTCTGCAATAGAAAATATTAGCGAAATAGGGTGCTGTTTGGATAGCGTGGGTAAGTTTTTTGATAGAGATTGGAGCAATACGCTAGTAGTAATCGATGAGATTGAATTAGGTTTAAATCACTTATCTACTAGTAGTACCTGTAGGGATAGGCGTTCTTTTATATTAAAAACATTAGAAGTAAAATTGAAGGAATGCTTAGAAAATGGGGGATTAGTAATAGT
>JBHJOU010000526.1:0-5754 GCA_050329355.1 Rivularia sp. (in: cyanobacteria) | reverse complement strand
ATTGGAAAGTTAATCCCGCAGTTGCTTACAGTTTGGGATATGACTACGAATTTTTAGAAAAACACGCTTACCACTACGTGAAGAAACTCACCGACAACGGCAAATATCCTCTCACCGTTTGGTCTTATCATTCCATGTTAGGGGGAATTGGTCATGCTTTAGTTTCGGCGGTGGAGGAAGCAATCTTTTTTCACTCTATCGCTCGCAATTCTCAAGCACAATTTGAAATCAAAGGGAATAATCCTTTAACTGAAAATTATTCTGTATTAAGTCCCGAAGTATTAGAAAGTTTTAATAACCGTCCCATTGGAGAAAAAAATACCCGCTTAATCAAACAGCTTCTAGAATTTGATCAAGTTATAATTGCCGGACAAGCAAAAAGTCACTGTGTAGCTTGGACAATTGATGATTTATTAACAGATATTAAGCAAATAGATATAAATCTTGCCCAAAAAATTTATCTTCTCGAAGATTGTACATCCCCCGTGGTAATACCTGGAGTTGTTGATTACACAGAACAAGCAGATGCTGCATTTAAGAGATTTGCAGATGCGGGAATGAAGTTAATTAGGAGTTAGGAGTTAGGAGTTAGGAGTTTAGGAGTGAGGAGTGAGGAGTTTATTCCTTACCATCCCCCCATCCCCCCATCTCCCCATCCCCAATTATTGAAAATAGTCTTTCGGATCTTTCGCTACCCAACCTAGAGATGAACTCGAACGTATTTCAAAATGAAGGTGGGGTTGTTTGACGGTTGGGGTTCCAGTGGCTCCGACGCTTCCAATTAAGTCGCCTTTAACTATTTCCTCGGCGACGCTAACTTTGATATCCTGAAGATGGGCATAACGGCTTTGCAGTCCGTTGCTGTGGTTAATGATGACTAAGTTGCCGTAAGTACCTTGTTCTTCGGCAAATACTACTACTCCCTCACCGACTGCTTGTACCGAAGTTCCCAGTGGGGCTGACAAATCTATACCGCTGTGGAAGAAAACGTCACCGTTGGTTGGATTTATTTGCCATCCATAGGGGAAAGCTACAGTCGTATTTTCTGGTAACGGATACCCGGTTATTTTATTAGAATTAGAAATAGTATCGAGAACGTTCGATTCTTCTTGAAGCGAATTTTCGAGTTTTTTCTTGAATTCTGGAACAAAAACGACTCTCGGATTTTCTTGACAACCATTGACTTCAAAAAGCGCATCGGCACGGATTTTGTGTTTTGCTGCTATTTCTCGTAAAGTTTGTCCGTTGGGTATTTTTTCTACAATCCCATCGTAGGGAGGAATGATTAAATTTTGACCTACAGTAACTTTACCGTTACGTATTGTAGGATTCATGCGGATAATAGTTGCAGAAGTAATATCATAGCGTTGAGCTATGGTTTGTAAAGTTTCTTCTGCTACTACTTGGTGACGTACAAAACGCTCTAAGGCTGGAGTCGGACACTTTCTTGCTTCTGCCTGCGCGGAAACTAAGTTAGGAAATATAGATATTATCCCTAATATACCGGCTAAACTAGAAAATAAGACTGAACAATCACGAAAGCTCATGTATATAAACAATGATAAGTTTATTTATAGATTATTTTAAATATTTACTGAGGCACATTCCTTTAGTAGCTAACAGCTAACCCTTGCTAGTCAAAATTATTCTTGACAGAACAAAAGTTAACATGAAAAAAAGAATATTTATTCATCTTTCTTGATTTTTCATTAGTTACTAGCAACGCGAAACTTATAGCTAATAAACTCCAAGTTTGAATGTTTTTTTGGGGATAACTGCTCCTATCACAGTTGTGCCGAACACAATGAATAAGTTGATAATGGCGTAGGTATTACAATTACCATTCCTCCAGATTAATTTTTCAAGTTAATTTTAATCCTTTATTATAAATCCGAAATCCTCGGATTGATTGATTCCCATTAATCTTAATATTCAAAGCTCTTTATAACTATTTTATCGTCAAATTTATCGGTCAACTGGCTTACAAGTTGATTACACTTATAAATTAGCATCTGCATTGCTGTCTTTGAGCGTTATGGTTATGAAGTTATCTGTAAAGCAACTGACTGTTTCCCTTTCTTTACTCGCAATTGGTGGTGGCGTAGGTTTATTTGCAAGTCGTTTTATCCTGCCACAAAATCGCTATTTTAATGATTTCAAAAATGTCACAGTAGCTTTACCCCCAGAAACTTTGATCAACAATCCGATAGGAGTATCTGGTGGCGGTAATGAAGGCGGTGAAATGAACTTTATTGCTACCGCAGTCCAAAAAACTGGTTCTGCGGTAGTACGAATTAATGCTACTCGTAAAGTCGCAAATCCCATATCAGACGCATTAAAAAATCCTCTTCTACGCCGCTTTTTTGGAGAAGATGAACAACCATTTCCCCAAGAAAGAATTGAGCGGGGTACGGGTTCTGGGTTTATCTTAAGTGATGATGGAAAATTACTCACCAATGCTCATGTAGTATCAGATACAGATACCGTACAGGTAACGCTCAAGGACGGTCGCACTTTTGAAGGTAAAGTGGTTGGGGTTGATAAAGTTACTGATGTCGCTGTTGTCAAGATTCCCGGTGATAAATTACCTAATGTTAAATTAGGCAGTTCTCGAAATTTGATTCCGGGGCAATGGGCGATCGCCATTGGTAATCCTTTGGGTTTAGATAACACTGTGACAATTGGAATTATCAGCGCTACGGATCGTACTAGCGCTCAAGTAGGTGTTCCAGATAAGCGAGTTAGTTTTATCCAAACTGATGCTGCAATTAACCCCGGTAATTCTGGGGGCCCTTTATTAAATTCACGAGGTGAAGTGATTGGGGTAAATACGGCGATTCGAGCCGATGCCCAAGGTTTGGGGTTTGCGATTCCCATCGAAACTGCTGCTCGTATCGCTAATGAGTTGTTTTCTAAAGGAGAAGTCCAACATCCATTCCTCGGTATCGAAATGGTGGATTTGACTCCGACAAAAACAAAGCAGATCAATCAAGAAACATCACTGAAATTAAACCAAGATACTGGTATTTTAGTTAGGAGAATTGCAGAGAAATCACCCGCAAAAGAAGCAGGATTGCTTCCTGGGGACATCATTGAAAAAGTTAACAACCAAACTGTTAAAACTTCTGCACAAGTCCAAAAAATAGTTGATTCTTCTACGGTGGGAGATATCCTGCAAATTCAAGTCAAACGAGAAGATAAACTAAAAACCTTTAAAGTTGAGTCTGGTGTTTATCCTCATGGTTAATTAAACAATGAACAATTGACAATTGATAATTAACTTCTCACCAAAGGGTAGAGGATTTTCAATAATTATTTGATTAATTATTAATTATCAATTATCAATTATCAATTAGTAGTTAATCCTATTTGTGAGTTAAATTATCCAAATTCATTCTTTGTTCCATTTGGCGCAGAAAATATCCCGTCATCATTGCTGAAGCTAAGAGTCCAGCCAGATTATCCCTGTCTGTTGTCACTTGTACGTTAAAATTTGCTGGAGGTAACATTCCCACAAGCCCTTGGACGTTTTGTGAAATGATTTGTTTAATTTCCGGGCTGACAGACTGGGCTACCCTTGCTAAAACTTCGGGAGGTTGATTTTCAAGATATTTGAGCAACTGATTAGGATTTTCCTCAATGTTGTCAAAAATATTTTGATTGGGGTGCTGCTCGAAGTTGTCGTTCAAAAAGTCTGGATCAAACACCATTGGCAATTTATTCGCTCTCGTTGCTAATTCTACTCTAAACCATACTAAGAGTATGAGACACCTTCACCCTGCTGGAATTTTCAGCTCGCTACAGTTTTCTGTTTACAGTTAATAGCTATCCTGGCTATTTTTGGTAAGTTTCGTTAATTTTGTCTGAGATTATCCAGATCATCTTTCATGCGTTTTCCGCAGTTGCGGTAGTTGGGGACTCTAAATCTAATTCGAGCTGTCGTTCCTTCTTAATATTAGAAAAAGGTTGGGGTAATTGATCTATTTGAAAATATTGATGAAATTTTGGAGTAACTTGCAGCGAAAATGAGCGAGAATCACCACTACGTCGTTTGCGGACAAAACCTTGTTCAACCAATTCCACCACGTGTTGATAAGCCCCTGAACCCCGTAAGTTAATCAAATCGCTTTGCAGCATCGGACTATTAAGAGCAATTGCAGCCAAAGTCCTTAATGCTCCCACACCCAACTCCACAGGAATCAGCGTTTGCACCAACTCATGAAAATGCGATCGCAATTGTAGACTGTAGCCCTGTGGGGTTTCTATCACTTCTAAAGCGCTATCTCGACGAGCATATTCATCAATTAATTCGATTATCCCTTCCTCTGCCGTAGCGCGATCGCACTTTGCCACAGCCGCGATCTCACCGATTAACAAGGGTTTTCCCTTCAGATACAAAATGGCTTCTATCTTTGATGCCTCTAAAGTCATGAGTTCTTAATCCAAATTCAAGAGTTAATCGCAATGGACAATGCACAACTCAAGAAAACAAACTATAAGTAAGTTGGCACATACAATACCATTTTATGAAAAAAAAGTCAATGTTAAATAGGGAGTAGGGAATAGGTAATAGTAAACAATTACCAATTACCAATTACCAATTACCAATTACCAAGTATCTATTCCGACTTTTCAAAATAAATTCTGCGATCGCTAAATCTTGTGGAGTGGTAATTTTTAAATTAGTTTCTTCTCCTTGGACTATAGATACCTCTAGTCCGCATTTTTCAAACAAAGCAGCATCATCGGTGACTTGCCAATCTTTGCTGACGGCTTCTTGATGACATTGTGTTAACAACTTGACATCAAATCCTTGAGGAGTTTGTGCCGCCCATAATTGCCGTCGGTCTGGTGTTGATTGAACTATGTTATTATCGTTGACAATTTTAATCGTGTCTTTTACTGGAACTGCGGCAATCAAACCGTTAGTATAAAGAAGAGCTTCGGCACACGAATCAAATAAGTTTGGTGTAGCAAGGCATCTTGCTCCATCGTGAATTAATACTTGCAAGGCAGAAGATGGCAATGCCCTCAAACCATTGTAAACGGATTCTTGACGAGTAGAACCACCTTTAATTAATTCTACTGGTTTATTCAATTTTAACTGACCGATAATTTTCTCAAAGTCTTGCCAGTCATCCGGTTGAGAAATTATACCAATCCAACTGATACAATTGGCTGCTGTCGCTGCTTGGATAGTCCAACTAATTATCGATTGTCCCAGCAAATTTAACAGCAATTTATTCCGATTACTATTCATTCTTCTACCGCTTCCGGCTGCGGGAATTAATAAATACACTTTGGTAGTTCCTCGATTTCAATCAATAATATTTTTTGAATGCACCTCGGAGGGGGAAAAGTTAGAGGAGGAAGACTAAATTATTTAAAACTCCGGTGGTACTAACTCCAAACTCCTAACTCCTCACTCTTAACTCTTAACTCCTCACTCCTCACTCCAAACTCCTAACTTTTCTTGAATTGCGAATTGTCCCCCTATCTTCCCCTAAAATAAATACCCAGTAAGCGTAAATAAATAATATGCGAATAGTAGCCCTTGTCCCTGGTGGAATAGGTGAACAAATTCTATTCTTTCCGACTCTAGACAATCTCAAGCGGAAGTATAATACATCATATATTGATGTGGTGTGTGAACCTTCCTCAAAGGCTACTTACCGAATAAGTAAGTCCGTAGACGAAGTGCTAGCCTTTGATTTTAAAGATCGTAATAGTATGGCTGATTGGGGTAACTTAATT
>JBHJOU010000229.1:0-3569 GCA_050329355.1 Rivularia sp. (in: cyanobacteria) | reverse complement strand
TTTTCCCCTGCTTTAAATGCGGCTATTGGTGCGGTGGGACAAGCTAAGACATCAACTTGTTTAAAGGCTTTGTCAAAATCTTCTTTGATTAATGTCCGAACTTTTTGAGCTTTGAGATAATAAGCGTCGTAATAACCCGCGCTCAGAACATAAGTTCCAATCATGATCCGACGTTTTACTTCTGCGCCAAAACCTGTAGAGCGTGTACGGGTATACATTGATAAAAGGTTATCTGCTTCTTCTGCTCGATAACCATATTTAACGCCATCGTAACGAGCAAGGTTTGCTGATGCTTCTGATGGAGCAATTATATAGTAACTGGGTAAACCGTAGCGAAACCGAGGACAGGAAACAACGTGAATTTCTGCACCTAATTCTTGTAGTAGATCGATGGCTTTGGTAACTGCTTCTTCTACTTGAGAGTCTAAACCTTCACCAAATGTCTCCTTAATTATACCGATTCTGAGTTTGCCTCTAGGTTTTAAATCTGGTTTTAAACTATCGGTGTATTTAGGTATATCAACTTTTAAACTGGTAGAATCCTTGGGATCATATCCGGCAATTTCATTTAAAAGTATGGCTGCATCTTCTACTGTGCGAGAAAATGGTCCAATTTGGTCTAGGGAAGAAGCAAAGGCTACTAAACCATAACGGGAAACTAGTCCGTAAGTTGGTTTCATTCCCACTACACCGCAAAAAGATGCGGGTAAACGAATTGAACCTCCTGTATCGGAACCTAGAGAAACCGTGCATTCTTGGGCTGCTACTGCTGCTGCTGAACCACCAGAGGAACCGCCGGGAACTCGCGATAAGTCCCAAGGATTAGCTGTAACATGATAGGCAGAGTTCTCAGTGGAGCTACCCATAGCAAATTCATCTAAGTTAGTTTTACCCACCATGACAGCACCTGCATCGGCAAGTTTTTGGGTGACAGTAGATTCATACGGTGGTATAAAATTTTCGAGAAATTTTGAGGCGCAGGTAGTGCGAATTCCTTTGGTACACATATTATCTTTGATACCGATGGGAATTCCTGCGAGCAACCCAATTTCTTCCCCTGCGGCGATTTTGGCATCCACTTTCTGCGCTTGTTCTAAAGCTTTTTCTTGGGTAACGTGTAAGAAGCTACGAACTTTCGGTTCTAATTGTTCGATGCGGTTTAAAGCTTCTTGGGTAATTTCAACCGCAGAGCGTTTTTTATCAATTAATTGTTGGTGCAATTCGCGTATGGATGCCATGCATTACTACTCCCTTTCATTAATTAGCTCAAATGATTGATTTTAGTACATCTTGTTGAAGTCTGGTAATTTTAAATAAAAAATTGGTAATGGGGAAGGGGTGATGGGGAATGGGTAATGGGTGATGGGGAATGGGTGATGGGGGAAAATAATTAATTATGAAGGAGTTTTGATGGACACGCTACGCGATCTCCCCCTTGGGGAGCAGCTTCGCTATCGCCCTTTCAAGTATATACTTCAATTACCAATTCCCAATTCCCAATTTCCAATTACCCATTACCTTCCTTAGAATAGTTTCAAAATTAAAATATAAAATATATAGATTAAACTAACTTTACAGATTTTCTGGGAGTCGGAATTATGGTAAAAATCGTATCTCGAAAAGCTTTAAATACTCAGATTGTATATGATATCGGTTTAGAGCGCGACCATAATTTTGCGATCAAAAATGGTTTGATCGCTTCTAACTGTTTTAATAAATCTCATTCTACAGCCTATGGGTATGTTACATATCAAACTGCCTACTTAAAAGCTAATTATCCATTAGAATACATGACGGCGCTGTTGACAGCCAACAGTGGTGATAAGGATAAGGTGCAAAAATATATTGCTACCTGTATGAATATGGGTATTCAAATAGAATCACCGGATATTAACTCTTCGGAAGTTGATTTTACACCGGCGGACAGGAAAATTCTATTTGGATTGTCTGCTATACGCAATGTGGGAGAAAATGCGATAAATTGCATTTTACAAGCAAGAGAAGCAGGAGTGTTTAAGTCACTTGCAGATTTTTGCGATCGCGTTGATTTGGGTACGGTAAATCGTCGCACTTTACAGTCTTTGATTAACTGTGGAGCTTTTGACAAAATTAACTCTAATCGCAATCAATTAACTCAAGATTTAGAGTTAGTATACGATTGGGCGCAGTCCCGCGCTAGGGATAGAGCAAGCGGACAAGGGAATTTATTCGATTTATTTGGTAGTGCTTGGAGCGGTGATTCTGCTGTAAAGAATTCAGATCAGAATGCGGTATTAAGTCCTCCGAAAGCTAAGGAAGTCCCTGATTTACCTCCTCACGAAAAGCTACGAATGGAGAAAGAACTTT
The DNA here is from genome assembly GCA_050329355.1 of Rivularia sp. (in: cyanobacteria). GTDB lineage: Bacteria > Cyanobacteriota > Cyanobacteriia > Cyanobacteriales > Nostocaceae > Rivularia. The sequence continues at coordinate 1,223 of JBHJOU010000229.1, read as the reverse complement.
TAGGTTTTTACGTGTCCGATCATCCGCTGAAGTCGATACGGAAATCAACACGGATTCTTTCTCCGATAAATATGACGCAGTTAAAATCTCAGGCAGAAGAAGCAAAGGTTTGTGTAGTTGTCATTCTGAATAATGTGAAAAAAGTGGTAACTAAAAAAGGTGATCCGATGGCAATTTTGCAAATTGAAGATTTAACTACAACGGGAGAAGCGGTTGTTTTTCCTAAGACTTATGAACGAATTAATCAAATTTTACAAGTAGATGCAAAGTTAATTGTTTGGGGAAAAGTTGATAAAAAAGATGATCAAGCTCAATTATTAGTTGACAATGCAGAACCAGTAGAAAGTGTAGAATTAGTCATCGTTGAAATGACTCCCCAACAAGCAGCTACTATTGAAGAACATCATCGTCTCAGAACAATTTTAAAAGATTTACAAGACCAATCAAATGAAAAAGATAAAGAAAAAGGAAAAGTACCCGTTATAGGTATTATTCAAGGTGAAAATTCGCGTCAAATGGTTCGTTTTGGCAGACAATATTGGGTGCAAGATTCAACAACTGCAATTATGGCTTTACATAATGGGAGATTTTTCGCCCGCATTCAACCGCTGATGGCAAAGAGTTGACAGTTGACAGTTATCATTTAATTTACCCCCATTCCCCCATCCCGAAAGTCTCCCCCTCTCCCCATCAACACTTTGTATCTTAATTGTTCTACGTTGCTATCGCAAAATCGTCAACAGTAAATTACCTCATCAAACAACGGAGATTCATTGGTTTTTAGTTATTTTTGCTGATGATATTTTTCTTTAAAGAATAGTATATTTTGATGCCATGATGTTGTTGGTGGGAAGCAGGGTGAGGAGTAAAAATTTGATAATGGTTGAAGGGTTAGATCAATTTGTTTCATACTGCAAAAGGATTCAACCCCAAAGTCAAGAAGATATAAAAAGGTTTTTTGAAGGTGTAATCGGATTTCCCTATGATAAGGAACTTCTACTACAGGCTTATTTGTATTTGAATATCCAAAACTTATTCCCTAATTGTTCTGAGTTGTTGTTGTTTGAAAAGTCTCCTATTGCCGATTATACTGATTTAGGTAAATGCGATTTTGTCTATTTAACTTCCTATAAAACATTATTTTTAATTGAGACTAAATTTATTGATACGACTGCATCGGGAGCAACGGAAAGAAAAAGAAGAAATAAGCATCGAAATAAAGT
>JBHJOU010000678.1:0-2029 GCA_050329355.1 Rivularia sp. (in: cyanobacteria) | reverse complement strand
CAACTTGCTTGTTGGGTTTTGGGAAAAGCAATTACATCTCGAATTGATTCTTCACCTGCTAATAGCATAACCAATCGATCTAAACCGTAAGCAATACCACCGTGAGGAGGAGTACCATATTCAAAAGCTTCTAAAAGAAAGCCAAATTTATTGTATGCTTCATCAACAGATAAACCGATTGTTTCAAATACTTGTTCTTGAATCTCTCGTTGATAAATCCGTAAACTACCACCACCAATTTCAAAACCGTTGAATACTAAATCATAAGCTTGAGCGCGTGCAGTTTTTAAGTCTTCTAAGTCATCAGGATGGGGTGCAGTGAATGGGTGATGTAATGCTTCCAGACGTTTTTGTTCTGCATTCCATTCAAACATTGGGAAATCTGTAATCCAGAGTAAATTGATTTTATCTGGTTCAATTAATTTGAATTCTTTAGCTATAAATTGACGTAATCTATCTAAGGTTTTATTAACAGTATCGGCATCGGCAGCAGCAAACAATAATAAATGTCCGGGTAAAGCATTGGTGCGCTGCAAAATCTCTTGTTTTTGTTGATCACTCAAGTTATCTTTAATTGCACCTATGGTATCAATTTCCCCGTTTTCTTTAACACGGATATACGCTAAACCTTTAGCACCAGCTTCACTCGCTTCTCTAAAAATGTCGCCACCCGGTTTAATCCGGACATTAGAAATTACATCACCGCCGGGGATTGGCAGAATTTTAATCATGCCACCTTTGGCAACAGCTTCACGGAATACTTTGAAACCGCAGTCTTTGAGTAACTCCGAAACATTAACTAGTTCTAAGTTATAGCGTGTATCAGGTTTATCACTGCCGTAACGTTCCATTGCTTCAGCATAGGTAAGACGCGGGAAAGAATCGGGTAAATCAATGTTTTTAACAGTTTTGAAAATATGACCGACTAACTTTTCATTAAGTGCGATAATTTCATCAAGGGACATGAAACTCATTTCCATATCCAATTGAGTAAATTCCGGTTGTCTGTCAGCCCGTAAATCTTCATCGCGGAAGCAGCGGGCAATTTGATAATATCGGTCAGTACCTGATACCATGAGAATCTGTTTGAATAGTTGCGGTGACTGGGGTAGTGCAAACCATTCACCGGGATTCACCCGACTCGGTAACAGAAAATCCCTTGCGCCTTCGGGAGTCGAACGAGTTAATATGGGAGTTTCAATTTCGATAAAGTTTTCTTCGTCTTCCAGGTAACGACGGATAGCTTTGACAACTTGGTGGCGTAATTTGAGATTACCTGCCATGCGTTCCCGACGCAAATCCAAATAACGATATTTTAAGCGTAAATCTTCCCGCACCGATTCCGTATCGGCAGTCGAAACTTGGAAAGGTAATTGCGATCGCACTGCATTTAGTAGTTCAATATTATCGACGTAGATTTCGATTTCGCCAGTGGGTAAACGAGTATTTAGGGAATCATCCGGACGTTGGGATACTCTACCCATGACTTTGACAACGTACTCCGAACGTAGGGAATTCGCTTGTTCGTAAGATACGGGAGTACGTTGTGGATCGCTAACGATTTGTACAATGCCACTGCGATCGCGCAAGTCTAAAAATATCACACCCCCATGATCGCGGCGACGGTCAACCCATCCGTACAAGGTGACAGTTTCTCCGATATGAGATGAACGGACTTCGCCGCAATAATAAGTTCGCATAGGTATTACTTCTTAAAATTCGAGCAGGGATTTTCAAGTTTTTGTAAAAACCTTATTATTATATTTGGGAATGAGTAATTAGAAATGACGAATGGGGAATTTGACCTTAGACCTTAGACCTAATATTCTCGATTTTAGATTAAAACCCCCTATCTCGCCAAAAAAAAGACGCTGCATAATTGCAACGTCCCTAATCAATTAGTTTATAGTTCAATACAGTTCAGTTAAGGATATAAATTAATTACCGCAAACAAAACAGATCGACTTTTTTGGAGGGGGTTTGGGGGACGCAACCGTCCCCCAATCGGGGGTTTGGGGGAGAATCCCCC
>JBHJOU010000346.1:0-3102 GCA_050329355.1 Rivularia sp. (in: cyanobacteria) | reverse complement strand
TTGGGGGATTCTCCCCCAAACCCCCGATTGGGGGACGGTTGCGTCCCCCAAACCCCCTCCAAAAAAGTCGATCTGTTTTGTTTGCGGTAATTAATTTATATCCTTAACTGAACTGTATTGCATTTTGTCCAACTACTTAGAGTAATGATGTAGCGTTTTCTGTATTTTGAACGAATGTTTCAAATAGTCTTTGGGGTGTCCATTGAATTGCACCATCGCGCCCGGTGAAGAACAATTGTGTTTTACTTTGATTAAGTACCGAGATATCCTTGGGCTCAAGATTAGGATCGGGTGCGATCGCAACTTCTGGCTGTAGGGCAATCACTAGTTCTTTTAAGGATTTAGTCGGACACCAAAGGACTTGTGGACGAGGTAAACTTTGGCTTTCGATTAACTGACGTAACTCGTTTGGTTCGGTATTCCCGACAAATAACCAAGAGCGATACGCGGAACCTGATATCTTCGACATATCGCCAATTTGCATTTGTATTATGGGCAATTTATTGTTAATTAACTGTATGTTTGCCGAACCAGTATTTACTGCTTGACCTAAAGATACAACTTGGTATATTCCTTTATTTTGCTGTATTTTTCCTTGAATGGCTTTTTGAGTCAAAGCACTATTTGGGCTGGGAGAATATTCATAAAAGTTTTGTATGGATAAACGTTCGATTATTTCTAACCAACCGTTACTACCGTCGTTTTGAAAATCCGCTGCAATTGCCCAGTTAATTAGATTTATACCTTGCTGCTGTAAAAATGGTACTATTGTAAAGCGCCCTATATCTTCATCTGCGCTGTTGATCACTGTTACTTTGCCTCGGTCTTGAATGACTAAAACTGGTTCTCTCTCCGCTGCTAATAAGGTGATGCGAAACAAATTATTTGCCGAATGCCAAGCAGGAATTAATACTAAACCAATCGAAATTAAAGCTGCAATCAACCAGCGTTTTTGCCACCAACGTATCTGCCAAGTCACGAAAATTAGTCCATAAATCGTTATTACCTGCCAAATTGCGATCGTACCAATTGCAACTGAATTTCCTGGTAAGTTGCGGAAAAGTTCTACTATTTTGATTAATAAATCGGTTGGGTAATGTAAAACACTAGCCAAAACACTTCCTGCAAAAGGAAAAATTAATGCCGCAACAGCACTGAGAATACCACCAATACTAATAATAGAGATTAAAGGTGTGCTGATAATATTCAGTAATATTCCGTATGATGGTACAACTCCAAATACATATAGTTGTAAAGGTAAAGTCCAAATGGTTGCAGATATTGGAACTGCAATTAAAGATGCAATAGTTGGTGGTACCCATCCCAAACGTTTGGTTATTGATGGTACCGTGGTAATTAAACCCAAAGTTGCTAAAAAACTCAGTTGAAATCCTAAATCTTCAATCCAAAGCGGATTAATTAATAATAGTAGAGTTGCTGCAACTATTAATGAGCCTAATTGTTTAACCTTTCGTTTCAAACCGATACCAATTAAAGCTGCAAATCCCATAATTACAGCTCTCAAAACAGAAGGTTGAAAACCAGTCAAACTTAAAAACACAATTAATGCTAAACAACCGCAAATAAATTGAGTTCTTCTCGTAAAACGTTTCGTTAAACCTAAAACTAAACCTAATATTAACGAAGTATGAAATCCCGAAGCAGCGATCGAATGAGCTAATCCTGTTTGTACAAATAAATCCCGTGTTGAATATGGTAAATCAACTGCTTTGCTTCCTAAAACCATAGCACTAACAAGGGGACCTTCGGGAACACCCAGCCATCTAACTTGCGAGCTGATTATTCGCTGTCGTAACTTCCACCATCCCCATTGATGTTCCTTGTCAAAATATTTTAATTGTCTTCCACTTAAACCCGCAAAAGCACCTTGTTTTTGTAAATACTTTTCAAAGTCAAAACCACCAGGATTGAATACTGAGTTAGGTTTATACAAAACTCCAGTCACTTCAATTTGTTGATTGGGGTATAAACCAGTGGCTTTTAGTATCGGTACTGTTACGTATAATTTTCCCGAAACTCCTTTGGTAGCTTTTTGTTCTTCCTGTTTATTTGTAACTTCAGAAAGTTGAGTTGCTTGTAGCCAAAATTGACCTCTTCTAGAACGAGTTAAGCGGGGTATAGTTATTACATCACCTCGAACAATCACAAGTTGTTCTTGATTTCTGCTATTTCCAACAGGAACAAAATTACTGATATCTTTAGCTTCGGGTTCTGGAAGACGCAGTTGAAAATATAGTGTTGCTAAAAAACCTAATAAGCCAGCAATTAACAATATTCTGGGATGAACAGTAGTTTTTAAACTATGCGCTGCTTTCTTTGCTTGTGGAGATTTAGTTTTTTGTAAAGCAATTTTTTTAGAAATAACACGCTGTCTCTGAAAAGTAATTGCCGCAATGACACTTACAGATAATATTAATATTCCACCCCAAGGAGTTGTACTCAAAAGCAACCCTAGAATATAGCCAAGACAGATAATTACACCATTCGTTTGAATCATTAGGTTTTAAGAAATATTTGAAAAATATTGGAGAAATGTTTGAAAAATAATTAATAAAAATTTTATCCCTTCCTCACCAAGGAAGGGTACAAAGTTATTAAAGATAACGGTTAGCCGCGAGATAAATTAAATAGATATACCTAATCTGAAGCCAAGTACAGCGTGTAAAAGCATCACACAAAGTGTAGTACTACCTAAGTAAGCATGAAGCGCTCGTAAACCCGGTTGATTACCTCCAAATTTTGTTAAGGAAATTCCGGCATTGATTGCTAATAGTATCAATACAATTGAGCCAGTCCAAAAATGAGAGCTTTCTAAAATCGGTTGGTGTTGCATCACCAAAGATAAAACTCCACCAACGGAACCCAGTATCATAAATAAAAACATCCATGGTGCTAATTTACGATGACCACTGCGACTTTTAACGGCAACTTCTTTATCTTCCGTAAGTCGCGCCTGCCAACCTGTTACTCCCACAAAGGTACCCATTACAAAGATGACAATTGCCATCATAGCCGGATGCCCCCAATGTACTATTGGTTCGGGAACGCCTAAAGAACGAAACCAAGCCGCAATAGGTTCTA
>JBHJOU010000492.1:0-5515 GCA_050329355.1 Rivularia sp. (in: cyanobacteria) | reverse complement strand
TCAGCAGTTGGAGAAATCTCTAAGTAAGTTCTTTTACGATAATTGCGATCGCAAAATTCGCGATTTACTATCCGTTTGTCGGTGGTATGTGACTACCCAAACCTCTGCAATGGTTTTAGTAATTGAGTGTCCCGATCAAGTTACCAACTGGCGGGTATTACAAAGAATGGGACCAATGGCATCATTATTAAATAATATTGCGAGCAGCGCTAAAATTCGTATTTGTCCGCCTGTCAATCAAGGAATGCCTTTTGAAATGAGAGTAGATGAATTATCTGTTTATCGAGAAGACTCAGCTTAAAACATTTGTGTCACACTCTAGATTATGTCCAATAATTGTCTTAATTTGTTCAAAGACAAAATCGGCAGAATGCTTTACAGCAGCACTCAACTCCCAACCAAAATCAAGATTTGCGGCTTCAATTAAATAAACCGTCACACCAATGGGAAAATCATCTTTAAAGATTTTTTTTCCGGCAGCTATTGCATTATCCCAGCGAAAATCATGTAAGTTATAACTGGGTTCGGGTATTGCTTCTAATTCTTCCCCTGGAAGTTGAAATACAGCACCTGGTTCGGAATTTGTCGAACTCGCATCAATGATTATTAGGTGTTTGCTACCTCTTGCTTTAAACATGACTTCCATCCCTGCTGTTCCGCAGTCGTAAATTTTCACGTGAGGATGAGGATATGTGGCAAGATATTGCTGTAGGCGTTGAGCAATAATTACGCCTACAGCATCATCATTACGATTAAGGTTGCCGCAACCAATGATTGTGAGGTTTGTTTGGTGATTCGTCATTTATAGTCATCTTTTCTAATTCTGATTATCCTGATCGGTAAATTCTTTGCTGCCAGAATAATTCAGAGAATGTGGATTTATCATTGAGCAGACAAATTTACGTTTTTGCTTGCAGACTTTCACCAAAATTGATCATAATTTTGGCAAAATACGGCGTTTGTTTTCGTTTTCCTATTCTACATATTTTTAGAGATTTTTTTCTATTTTGAAATAAAAAAACTCAAAAATACTTTTGATATCATTTATAGATGAATTTTAAAGTATCCAGATTTACAAAAATCTGGTGTTGAAAATAATTTTTTTAATTCATATCTTGCACTATAAAAACCTATCGTTAAAATAATTACTAATTGTTTGACTTCGTTTTTACCCGCTTGAGACTGCAAGTCCCAGTCTGATAGCAGAAGTCGATTAAAATGGACTAAAAATATCAAAATATTACAGTTTTACGTTAGTTATATTTTTGATTATATTTTTGATTATTTAGCTAATTATGCGGCTCTGTGCAAGATATAAGTTTATAAACTAGTTCCCAATCTTGAGAGTAGAAGCTACTCAAGACAACACCCAAAACGTAAAGACGCAGCAATGCTACGTCTCTTTAGAGTTTTAAGGTATTTCAAATTAGATAGTTAGAACAACGTCGGTTGAGCAAAAAAAGCATCCCAATTGATAAATTTTAATTCCTTTGAAACTCTGCTAACAGTTCTCGTTCGGAATCAGTAGCAACAGATTCCAAATATGGATAAATATCAAAGCGAGAAATCTGATTTTTAGCTGTTGACGGTTGAGACTGGTGGGAGGGAACTCGTAAAATCCAGCAATTATTGGTATCGTCTATTTTCTCTAATCTTTGATTGCAGTTAGCACCTTCACCATGAGGAATCAAACCTGTAAGTACAATTATTTTCGGCTTGATAGCACCAAGTACATCAAGTCCCCCTAATTTGGCATTTTCTTGGATTTGTTTTTCTAATTGCTTTACGCCGTCGAGGATATAAACTGCTTGTTTGTCAGTATCTGTTTGTCCTAAAACGTCTTCTGAAGTAACTAAAACCTTAAAACCCATGGGAATTCGGGAAAGAAAATTGGACAATACTTGATGATCAGCACAATCAATCAATTGTTCTAGTAATGATAAAGTTTCTTGCGCTCTACTAGCAGTATTTCCCCAGCCTGGTTCAAATCCAAAACTGCGTAATTCAAAGCGAAAGTTTTCGTAAGATGTGTGGTTCGGATATTTATCTAAAAGATCAAGTACTCGCTTGACTTTTTCAGATAACTGGGATTTATTTTTGATACGTTCGTTGATTAATAGCTGTTGACCATTATATTTATGCTGGCGTAAGAAATTGAACAAAGTTTCTTGCCAACTACTGGAATGCTCGTCAAATAATTTACTTGATAGATAACGACTGAGGGAATCAACTCGATTACCAATTTTTTTTGAACCAGTTAGACTAAAAGAGTAATCATAAAAAGATTGAAAATCAATTTCCAACACTTCCCCATCTTGAGAAGAATCGCTAACGCCAAGTTTACCTCGTAAGTTTGATAATTCTTGGCTATTTATAGATTTTACAGTCATATCTGACCATAAATGATAAGCTTCTTGAGCCGCTATTTGGGAACGAATCACAAAATAAAGACTCTCTTTGTCTAAGATAATTTCTTGAGTGGAGTAAATTAATTTACTTAAATTTGAATTACGAGATAAATTTTTATCTTCTCCATTAATGCTGCAATACTGATAAAAAATAGTCAAAATATCGTCACGGAGTAGATAATGCTTTTGAGATTGACGTAATAAATTAGTGAACTCACGTAAATTAATATTTTCGTGACTAGCTATGATGTTTTGAATTAAATTAGACATTTTTATTTAGCCTCAATAGATTAATAGATGAAATTTTTGTCAGATACTTTTCAAGTATATGTAGCAGAAAGTATGGGAAATGCCTCATCCGCACTCCACCTGAGAGAAAACGCTCTTAATAATAAGCATTTACAGCTTTTATATTTATCTTCTTAGAAGGAATTACTCTTGCTTCAAGAAGCGCAAAATATGCTAATTTTCTATGCTGCCAGAGAATAAAGTGTCAAACAGCAATAGAGTTAAATCAAACAATTTTTATGTGATGATTTCTTAATTTGTTTTAACTGACTTCAGTAGAAATAGTCAACGCTTTAATAAAAGTTTAAACATTTACTGATGGTAGTTCCACGAACAGCATTTAATATTAATTTACTGCCGCGAGACTCTATAGGACTCATTATAAACGAACTTAAACTACTTTGGGAGCAATTCTTTGACGATATTAATCCATAAAACCATGACTTTAACTAATATATATGGTCAAATGATTAACACGAATTAATCGATTAATACAAGTGTAGAAAATAACTAATTTAATTTGATTATTTTTTGTGATTAGTTGAAGCTACTGAATTTGACTTGAAAACTCGATTTTAATTGAGTCTTTACGAATAAACCTCACCCCTTCTCTTCTCGAAACCATCAGAGAGAGAAAAAGGTGAGGTATTTATTGTCTAATTTTGAATTGTATTCAAGCCGACAATTTGACATTATGTTGTTGAGCAATTTGAGAAAGTTTCTCTAACTGCTGTTGAGATGCTTTAGTTAACAAATTTTCTGCTTCTGTTTCGTCGCTTCCTTCAGCAGGAAATAAATGCTTCACGTAAAGCGAAATAAAATCAACCATTGCAGGTACACCAGATAAAGAATGGTTATCAGCTTGTTTTCCGGCAAATGTTGCGATTAATCCAGTTCTAATATCCTTTCTTGTCGTATCCATAAACTGACCGACAAGTTGTGGAATATAATCCTCTATCGGTAAATCTTCTAACTTCGTTTCATCGGGAGTAAATTCGTATCCTGCTTCCCTGGCTTGTTGAGTCACGCACCACTGGGTAAACTCTTGCAGTGCTTCTTCAGGAAGATTAGAAAAATGTTCGTGTAATGCTTTGGACATAATCTATTAATTGGGAATGGGTAATTGGGAAAAGACTTATGACAGTTGACAGTAATTTTTAACCTTTAACCTGTAACCTTTAACCTTTGACCTTTAACCTTTAACCTTTAACCTTTAACCTTTAACCTTTAACCTTTGACCTTTAACCTTTAACCTTTAACCTTTAACCTGTAACCTTTGACCTGTAACCTTTAACCTTTTTTATGCAGTACGAAAACGCGCTAACTCTTCACCCGTTTTTGCATCATGAGCGTGAACGGTACATACCAAACAGGAATCAAAGGAACGGGCTACATGACCTACTTCCACCGGGTCTTTTGCATCAAAAATAGGTGTACCGATTAAAGCTTCCTCGATCGGACCGCGTTTTCCTTCACCATCACGGGGTCCGATATTCCAAGTCGAAGGAGCCATAATTTGGTAATTTTTAATCTTGCCACCTTCAATATCTATCCAATGACACAAAGCTCCTCTTGATGCTTCTGTCGCACCCCAACCACGTCCATCCTGTTCTTTGGGTTTAATGTACCAAGGGTCATTCAAACGGAATTCTTTTAAACAACGTTCGGCTTGACGATAGAGCTTGACAAGTTCGTGGACTCGTGCTAGCTGACGTAGATGAATGCTAGCTCCTCCCATTTGCTTAAAAGCATCGAGAATAAAACCATCATAATGCTGCCAAGTTTCGCCGTAAGTGCCACCTGCTACCAATTGGCGAGCCAAGGGACCTGCTTCCAAGCGTCCATAATCTACGTGAGTCACCGCAGTTCCCCAAGAATAGGCATTTTCAAAATCTTTAACGTTGTTGTTAGTGGGTCGAGTATTGCGATCGTAAGGGTGAACGTCTTGGGTACCTTCGTCATACCAGGAATGGGTTGTGTTTTCGCGGACAAAACCATGATTCATGGGAGTGTGAGTATCGGTAAAGCTATCGTAAACCCCACTCTTCATAATTACAGCGGCATTTCGTCCTTCAACGGTGGGTTTTTGATATTTGACTTCATGAGGTAAATATCCCCAGCTCACATATTTACCCAAACCTCCACCATATTTATGTAAACCAATATCCAAACCCATCCGCCAATAAAAACCCAAATCGGAATTAGCATGAGCGGGACTTTCATCCAGCCAGTTCATAAAATCTTCATAAGTTTGGATTTCTTCATAGCGTTCCAAAGAACAACCCAACCAAACTGGTTCGAGCCAATTGGTGCGGAAATATTCCAAAATCGACCAAGCGCGGGTTACGTCAGTTAAAGTCGGAGCGCACATCACTCCACCGGGAACCATATAACTGCTATGGGAACGGGTGAAATGCTCAAAACGTTCGCGAGCAACTTATTGATAAAGCTTTGATGATATTTGCGAACATTTTATTTTTACCATCCCAGTTTATAAATAAGAGAATATTTAGGGAATAAACTTGTAGAGACGTGATATATCACGTCTCCATATCTGTCGGAATAACGCAACATCTCAGCCAGTGAGTATGTAAATCCCGCATCAACCGTTCTCGCGTAAAACACCACAGACAGTAGCTACAAGGAATGGCAAAAATTAAAGCGACGGAATTAGAATATCAAGAAGTTTTTGAGCAGAAGTTAGTCGAAGCAAATTCTAATTTAAAAAGGGATAGAGTTAGAGTTAGCATCAAACAAACTGGGAATTCTCTACAGTTACGGGCAACTCTACCGTTGAAACCAGATGATTGTAACTGTTC
>JBHJOU010000204.1:0-4547 GCA_050329355.1 Rivularia sp. (in: cyanobacteria) | reverse complement strand
TTCTGCTGCTTCCAGTTTTCCTGCTGTAAATAAAACGTGTCCTAAATTATTTAACCCCATTGCTTGAACTTTTGGATCACCAATTTCTGTTGCGATCGCAAAACTTTTTTCTAGATATGTAATCGCTTGGGGATAGTCTTTTAAATCTTCATGAGCTAATCCCAAACTACCCAAAGCTTCCAATTCCCGCTGTTTATCTCCTATATCTTGAGCAAGTTTGAGACTTTGTTGATAATTGTTAATAGCTTGATCTAATTTACCTAAAAAATGATAAGTAGAACCCAAATTAATCAACGTGCTGGTTTGACTTGATATATCATTGATAGCAGAACTGATTTTGAGACTAGTTTGAAAAGTGGTTATAGCTTGCTCGTATTTACCTTGATTGGCATAAATTTGTCCTAAGTTACTCAGCGTTACCCCTTCAACTCTTTTGTTATTAGTTTCTCGTGTAATTTGTAAACTTTTTTCGTAAGATGTGATTGCATTGTCATAATCCCCTAACGCTTCATAAACATTTCCCAGGTTTTTAAAAACTATTCCCTCATCTTGACGATTGCCTATTTTTTGGAGAATTTGTAATGATTGTTGATTAGTTTCAATTGCTTTAACATAATTACCCAATGTTTTATAAGCAATCGCTAAATTTCCTAAAATTACTGCTTGTTCTGATTGATTATTTGTTTCACGTACCAAAATTAAAGCTTGCTGATAATATTCGACAGCTTTGGTAAATTTACCTTGTTGAGCATAAGTTTTTGCCAGAGTTGTTAAAGCGGAAATTTCTCCCGATTTATCTTTAATTTCTCGTCTTAGAGTCAGATATTGCTGTAAATAGTTAATAGCTTGGGGATAATTTTTGAGTTGTTGATTTACAGCAATGAGATTTTTTAAAGTTGTGATAATTGCCGATTTATCATTTAATTTAATATATATTTTTAAAGCTTGTTGCCATAATTCTATAGCTTGTGGTAGTTGATTAGCTTGATATTGTTCTAAAGCTTGTTGAGATAAACTTTCGGCTTCATTCTCCCCTCTCCTTCCCAAGGAGAGGGGTTGGGGGTGAGGTTCCATATTTGTAATATGTAGGTTGGGTTGAACAAAGTGAAACCCAACAATATCAAGCTTTTCGGCTGTTGGGTTTCGTTCCTCAACCCAACCTACATTGATTTTTAGTTCTTCAGAATAACAAAAGAGGATTCGAGATTCCACACCTAATAGCAATAAAGTTAGTAAGGTATGAGAAATAGCTTTGATAAAATCATTTATCATTTAATCTATTTTTTAACGCTGAGTTACGATATTATTATTGAGCGACTTTGAGAATATTTTCTTTATTTACTGTTGTACAAGCGTCTTTATTTAGAGGTTGAGAAATGGTTGTAGTTTGTCCCCCACGGGTGTTTTCTCCTTGGTTAAAAGCAACAGTTTGGGGGGGACAGATGTTGTCTTTATCATCTTGATTTAATTGACGTTGGACAATTTGATCTGAAGGTATTGCTTGTGGATCGAAAGTTACTTGAATCTTACCTCCACCAACAGAAAAAGTATTAGAGTCGCTACTTTCTAAAGGACTATCTCTAAAAGAAGTGACTAAACCTGCATTTTCTTGGTTAGAAGTAATAGCTCCAGCAGTAAAACTTGTAAAAGCCGGAATATTTTCTTTATCTATAGGACTACCAATTACAATGTTAGTAAATATATTATTATCTGCATCTTTAACTCGTCCAGATTCATCCACAGTGTAAGGTAACAGATTACCTATATTATCTCTAAATACCAAATTACCATTAGCATCTCTTTCAAATTTTGGACCGATAATAAAACTACGACCACCATGTTTAATACTAATGGTAGCACCTCCTTCGGAAACTCCTGTTGCATAAATACTAGTAGGAATTTCACCTAAAACCTTTTCTCCATCAACACCATTCACATTAGTGCTTCCATCGACAAAATCACGTTGTAAAAAGGAATCAGTAGCTCGGAATAACCTACCTGCAATTATATTTATATCTCCACCATCATTACCACTAGTATTTATAGTTTTAACTTCAATATCACCCATTGCTTGCAAATCAACAAATCCTGGAACTGTAGTGATATCCGATTTATCTCCTGCTGTTCTAATATTTCCTGTTTTGATATTACCAGTAGTGGACATAGTTACGGAACCACCAGCACCCCCAATAGCAGTGTTAATATTTCCGACTGTAATATTTGCTGACGATGATTTTGCTGGAGATGTAAAGTTTGTACCACCAACAGTTTGATTTGATATATTCTGTGTATTTTGTAATTGCTCAACTCCAGCTCTGAGAACTAATCCTGGTCCATTGGTCAATAAAGAAATATCCGGGTCGGAACCTGCTAAGGTAGGATTAGGACCATTGATGTTAATATCTCCACCTGTAATACTTCCTTTTGCTTCCACTTTTAGCGCTACACCTTCATAATTACCAAAATTAACATCTCCCCCAGAACTAATTATGGTGTCGAAATTAGGAATAATTGTTTGTTGAAAATTCCCTACACCACCTCCGACAGAAGTAGTAGAAAAATTACCACCACTAACAAAATTCACATTACCCGTAATTAAACTATCGCTGATTAGTGTGAGGTTGTTTCCACTTTCAATTATAGAAGTAGGGTTTCTGAAAGCTTGAATATTAATACTGGAGTTACCTTGAATTAATAAGTCTCTTTGTGCTGTAACAATTGCTGCTTCATCGCTACTTTTAGCATCATCTTGTATTTCTACTTGACTTGCTGCGATGATATTGGCATCTCTACCAGCACGAAGTTGACTTTTCTCTAAGGTTATATCTCTTAGTGCTTGTAATTTTAAATCTCTGCTTGCTTCTAATCGACTGTCGGTAACTGCAATATCTTGATTGCTTTCTAAACTGACATCTCCTTGTAGATTATCTGAAGAAAGATTTGCTCTATCTAAAGTAATACTTCCCGATTGCGATCGCAATAATAAGTTACCCCCTGCTTTAAGAGAAAACGGTGGGTTAGTTAAATCTGTTTGGGTTTGTACGGTTAAGCTTTGTCCAGCATCCAAATTATTGGAAAAACTATTATTGGAAATCGAATTAGCTTGTAAAGTTAAATTTTGCGTAGCAGTGAAGCTGCTTGATTGGGAAGTCAATTCTCCCAAAGTTTGTAAAGTTAAATTTTCCCCCGAACTCAAAATAGTATCATCTATCGTCAAATTTCCTGATACATTAAAATTTAAATTTCTATCAGCAGTAAATTTATCAGTAAAAATAGTGCCTTTTAAGGTTGCAGTTTGTGCTTGTAAAGTTAAATCTTGCCCAGCTTGAAGTTCATTTCTGATTGATCGAGGTAAAGTTGTAGTTATAGATTGAGCTTCTAGATTAAGATTACGTCCAGATGATAATTTGACTTTATTTAAATTAATATTTCCCGTAGGTGCAAGTAATCTTACATCTCTAGTTAAAGAAGATTGAGGAAGATTAATATCCTGAAGATTAAGGTTTTTTCCTTGTAATGTTAAATCTCTACCAACATCAAAATTGAAACTATTTATATCTGTTAATGATAAATCTCCCTGGGTTATCAAATTCATATCTCCAACTGTGCGAAATCTAGCATTAGAATCAATATTAATATTATTTCCAGAAATATTTAAATTGTTGATACGTTTTTCATTACCAATTGAACCCAAAATATTAACTTCACCATTACCAGCAGCTAAAGTTAAATTTCTTGGATTTGCTTCTAAATCACTATTTATATTTTGAAGAGAATTTTCACCAAGGGTAATATTTCCATCTCCACTTCCACCAGAAGTACGAATCGTATTGATGGTACTATTTCCTTTTAAAATTGTCGAACCTTTTAAAGTTACATTTCCACCATTTGAAGAAATATTTCCTATATCAATTGTATTACCTACTATTTGCAAGGCACGACCTTGAGTTTCAATAGTATCACTAGGATGCATGGAAAAGCTTCCAGATGCAATAAAATTAATCGAATTTGTACCAGTCCCTGACTGAAAACTCAACCGATTATCTGGGAGGTTTTCAATATTGATATTTTGCGCTTGTAAATAAACTAAATTATTACCAGATAGTCCTTCTAATTCCGATTCAAAGATAGTTGTGGGAGAAGTATCTGTCTCAAAAACAAAACCTTCTGGAGTAGTAAGACTGTTACCTTTAAAAGTATTGTTACCGTCGCTTCCCCCATCTCCAGTTCCAGGACTAATTGTCAAATTTACGGGGTCAATAAATAATGTACCTAAATTACCATTAATCGCACTAGTATCAACTTTTCCCCGAAATACTAAATTCTCTTTCCCCGAAACCTCTACAAACCCACCATCACCAGATACTTTCCCACCACGAGCGCTAATTGTCCCATAAAAACCCGTATTCTGATCAGCCCAAGCAATTACTTTACCCCCGTTACCCCTATCCTCAGCATCTGCTTTTATAACTGAATCTCTACTAATAAAAGTTCTTTTTGCATTCGGTACTATTCCCTCTCCTTTATAGTCACCTCCTATCAATACA
>JBHJOU010000774.1:0-2339 GCA_050329355.1 Rivularia sp. (in: cyanobacteria) | reverse complement strand
ACTACGCAGACTTAGCAGTATCCAACATCACCGTCACCGAATCGACCATCGGCAATCCCGCAACCATAAATGTAGGCTGGAAAGTAAGCAACATTGGAACAGGAGCCGGAATTACCGACTCTTGGGTAGACCGTATTATTGCATCCGATGAAGAAACAAATAATGATATCATCCTGGCAACATTTACCCACAACGGTTAATTAAATCAAGACGAATTCTACTACCAGAACAAAGACATTCAGCTACCTGCAAACTTAGAAGGACGCTACAATCTTTACGTACAAACAGGTATTTCCTCAATCTTTGAAAACGGACTTACGGAAAACAACATCAATTCTGCTCCTAATAAATTCTTCGTCGCACCTAGAGAATATGCAGACTTAATTGTTACAGAAATCAGCACCGATACCACCACCGCAAAAACCGGGGAAACGGTAAAGTTAAAATGGACAGTTGCAAATCAGGGTTTAACCGTTACCGACAACAACTCTTGGAGTGACTACGTTGTTTTATACGACTCAAACGATAATCCAATCAAAGGAGAATATTACGAACGCATCGGTTTCCTCACAAATGGGGATACATATGAGCGTGAAGTTGATTTTACACTTCCCAAGGATTTAACGACTGGTGCTTACTATTTTGGTGTTACCGCAGCATATAGCAGCGCACCCTATGAATCAATATTTAACAACAACAATAGTAAAGTTTCTCTACAAAGTATTGACATTACCTCCAGCCCTTCTCCCAATTTAGTAGTAGAAAATGTCGCAACAGTTAGCTCGATAGAAGCTGGTAAAAAGATTGATGTTACCTGGAAGGTTGTAAATACTGGAAGTGCAAATGCATCCGATAGATGGTTTGATGAGGTATATTTACAAAAAGCTGGAGTTGAGAATCTCAGCACTATCTATTTAGGTAACTTTGGATATGGAAACGGATTAGAAGCTGGGAAATTCTACGAACGCAGCGAACAATTTATCATACCAGAAACTGTAGAGGGTGCTTACAACGTTATAGTCAAAGCTAATAGCACCAATTCTCTGTACGAAGCAGGTGCAACTAGCGACAACATTAAAACAGCTAATAATCAATTAGTAATTAGTTTACCACCGCGTCCCGATTTACGAGTCAGCGAAATTCTAGTTCCCAGTGAAATAAAAGCAGGTGGTAAAGCAAGTGGAATTGAATTTACAGTTGAGAACCTCGGAACGATTGCAGCGACACAAACTTGGTACGACGATGTATATTTATCATTAGATGGGGACATTAGCGGCGATGATATCTTTATCGGTAGGTTCCAAAATCAAACAGCATTAGACGCAGTTAACGGTAATAACAGTAGTTATAGAACGGTAGTCAACGAAAGCTTTGATGTCCCTAGATATTTCCGGGATGAAGCTTATATTATCGTTCGTACTGATGCTGGTAATAATGTAAACGAATATCCCCGCGATAATAATAACATCAAGTCTCAGAAGCTAAACGTTGAATCCATACCACCAGCAGACTTAGTTACCAGCAATGTAATTGCACCCATTCAAGCATTTGAAGGTTCTCAAATTAAGGTACGATATAAAGTTACCAACTCTGGTAGTGGAGAAACCGATCGCGATCGCTGGACTGATAGCATTTGGTTAACCCGTCAACCTAACAAACGTCCTTCTGCTTTGAATATTGAAGGAAAACCACAAGATATTCTTTTAAGTACCTTCACTCATAATGGTTCTTTAAAGACGTTTAATGACCTTGATGGTAACAATCATTATGAAAACACGGTAAATGTTACTTTACCCAGCCAAATTAGCGGGGAATGGTATATTACTGCATGGTCGGATACCAATGAAGAAATTACTGAAGATACTTTTGATGTTAATAACGGTAATAACGAATTAAATAGCAATAATTATGCATCTACCGCAATTAAAGTATTATCAACCCCATCTGCCGATTTAGTAGTAACTGATATAAATGTTAATACACCCAATTTACAAGGGGAAAAGCTATTCAAGGTTAATTGGACAGTGCAAAATCAAGGATTGGTAAGCACTACAGGAGATATATGGTACGACAAAGTATATATTTCCGACTCCTTATCCGATAATGCAACTAAATGGTATTTGGGTAGTTATCAACGTAACGGTAAGCTCGATAAGAATGGTACTTATACCGGAGAGTTAGAAACAATACTTTCTCCAGGAGTTGCAGGTAAGTATGTAATTATCGAAACCGACGCTAATAAAAACGTTTGGGAAAGTATTTACGAAGATAATAATCAAAAAAATGCCGATATAAATGTTACCAGCAGTACACCATCTGACTTAAAGGTAGTTGATATT
>JBHJOU010000847.1:0-3989 GCA_050329355.1 Rivularia sp. (in: cyanobacteria) | reverse complement strand
TACTAGTGGAAATGATGATGTTTATTGCGCGTCAAGCGGCTAATACAGTTAAGATAGATTTCTCTATGAGTTATTACCTATTGGGACTTGTTGCGATAAAACGTCAAGCAAGTATATGGTTCAAGTAAATTATGCTGAAAATCATCCGTAAGTAATAAACTAAGTAATTAGGAATTTCTCTATACTAATTATGATTTTGGTGTATCTGTTTTAAGTGAAAAATCTGCTTTACAGTTATTGGGGGAGCTAAGCTTGACAAATTGTTTAATGGTTGAATAATAGAAAATGCTTAGAACAGCTTCACAAATTTATCTGCCAATTTTGCTCAAAAATCAGGTTTAAGTGTGTTTCTCTGTCAAGGATCTGAAGGGTAAAAAAAACTATGAAATTACTATTGGTATGTACTTCTGGGGGTCATTTTTCTACCATGAGGAGGCTAGAATCTTTCTGGTGCAATCATGAGCGAGTATGGGTGACTGACTGGAAGAAAGATACAAAATTACTAGAGAATGGGGAAAAAGTTCATTGGTTGCCTTATCAGGCTCCTAGGGATGTATTGGCATTTTGGCAGAACATTCCTCGCGTATTTAAGATAGTCTATTCGGAACAACCTGACATAGTAGTTTCAACGGGAGCTAGTATTGCCGTTGGATTTGCAATTGCAGCTAAATTGTTTGGTAAACGATTTGTGTATGTCGAGAGTATCTCTCGCTCGGAAGAACTGAGTTTATCTGGAAAATTGGTTTATAAATTTAGTGATGAATTTTATGTACAGTGGCCAAATTTATGCCGCAAGTACCCCAAAGCAATTTTTAAAGGATACGCTTAGAGGCTCTTACTAAGGTATAAAAGTCACTCTCATTTAAAACTAATGATTACTGTTACATTAGGAACCATACCCTTTTCTTTTGATAGGGTTATTGATTGGTTGGACAGTCTTTTAGGAAGTGGTGTAATTTCTGAAAGTGTGTTTGTGCAGCACGGAACAACCGATGTATCTGCGCTCGCAAAATACATGCAAGTGAAAACGATACCAATAGTTGAGACTAATTTGTTGATGAAAACAATAGAAGAATCTCGGCTGGTTATATCCCATGCAGGGCAAGGTTTAACGCGGGGATTAGCGGCTCAAGGAGCAAGTTTTATTTTGGTACCGCGTTTAGCTTGTTACAAAGAGCATATCGACGATCATCAGCTATGGTTTGCTCAAGGTGTTGAGAAACTAGGAATACCTTATTGCACGACTCTGAATAATTTAGAGCAAGCAATAAAATGTCCACCACCTAGTTTTAAAGGACAGATATTTGACCAGCCAAAATTAGCTGAGCATTTAATGCAGATATATCCGGTAAGGTCTTAAAAATGGCAACTCAAAAACCAGATTTAGATGTTGGGAGGGTACTGTTCCGATGAATAGAATTGCCAAAATAGTAATCCGACATTGGAAACTGCTTGTGGCTTGGAATGTTTTGGTGTTGGGCATAACTGCATTTAACATCAAGACAACACCTCGGATTTGGAATAGCCAAGCACAGTTAATATTGCCCAACGTAACTAATAATAGTGATGCGGATTTGGGTAAATTAGGTAGTGTTCGAGATGAAGGGGTAGTCTTTTCTCAACAGCTTAACCCGTTGAATATTTTATCTTCGATTGCGATGAGCGACCATGTAATCAAAGAAGTATGGGAAAAAGACCCTGAAAAAGATCAGTTTTCTCGGTTAAGTAATTTCAAGAAACTGTTTAAGGTTTCTCCCGAAAAAGAATCGACAGTCATATCCCTTAACGTTGAGAGTTCTAGTCCGGAATTAGCCGCACAGCGAGCAAATGCATTAATTACAGCCTTTCGCAATCGCTTACAAGAGTTAAGGCTTGATGAAGCACAACAGCGATCGCAATTCATGCACAATGAAGTACAACAAGCTTTACAAAAGTTGCTTGTAGCACAAAAAGCTCTGAGTGAATTCCGCGAGAGTTCCAATTTGGTTAACTCAGACGAGCAGACCAAAGAGATTATTGCAGCGATGAATACTTTGAATACGGAACAAGCTCAAGCAATAGCTGAAGCCCAAGCAGCCCAAGCGAGAGTGAGGATGATATCTTCTCGTGTAGCTTTGAGTCCAGCGGCGGCGGTAGGTTCTGTAAGGCTCAAAGAATTAAAGGAATATCAGTTAATTAGGGATAAATTAAGCGAAGTTGAAGTTGCCCTGGTGGAAGCCAGAGGTAAGTTAACCAGCAACCATCCCCAAGTCCAGGATTTACATTATCAGCAAAATGTGTTAACTAACCGACTGCAACAATATGTTACCGATTCTACAGGTAATGTCGCTGGGGTTGATAATGCAATCGGCGAAAATACGGCGGGTTTAGCCGAACAGATGGTTTTGGCAGAAAGTCAGGCTATGGGAATGCAGGAAAAAGCCCAACAACTGCAACCGGCTATTGATAAATTGGCTGTGAAGTTAAATTCTTTACCCCAAAAGCAAGGGAAACTACTTGAATTGCAACGACAATATGATATTGCCGAAGGCGTATATAACGGGGTAGTAGCCCAAGCAGAACAGGCAAAGCTCGGTGCTTTCAGCGCTTATCCCAGCGTTCAAGTACTAGATCAACCAGCTATAGATACTAAAGCAGCAGGTCCGAAATTAAGATTAATGATACTTGGAGCATTACTAGCTTCTGGTTTCGGTAGTGCTGCGATCGCGTTATTTTGGGAAAATCGCAACCCCTTACTCAGTCCCAAAGATATTCAACAAACCAATATTCCGGTATTGGCGAGTGTTCCTTATATCAAAAATATTGGTGGGAAATTAGAGCAAATCGGAGGAGAAATCGAGTTTCAACGATTGGCTTCTGCGGTTAGTTTAATGCAATTAGATTCTGGACGATTAATGATTGCTAGCGCTACCACCGGGGAAGGTAAAACTACAACTATTTTGGGCTTAGCCAATGCGTTGATCAGTTTGGGTTTTAAAGTATTAGTTGTAGACGGAGATTTTCGCAAAGCAGAACTTTCAGAATCTTTAGGTTATCAGCCACAAAAAAATTGGGATTCGCGATTTATACAAAATGAAATCCGTCCGAATTTAGATTTATTATCGGTGAATATCCCAGAAGATAAAATTTCTGAATTTGTAGCTCGTGGAGAATTTGAGCAGTATTTGAACTATGTACAAATCAATGGTAAATATGATTATGTCTTAGTAGATAGTTCTCCGGTTACTTTGACACCAGAAGCAGCATTACTAGCAAAAGTGATATCCAAAGTACTGTTTGTTGTTCGTTCTACAACCAGCCATCGTAACTGTTTCTACGACAGTATTGAACAATTAACCAGACACAAAGCAAAAATTGCAGGATTAGTAGTTAACGGTGTAGAAACAAGAGCGCAAGGTTATATGTACGGACAAAATATTGTTCAAGTACAGTAAGTAGGTTAATTAATGAATCAGCAAACAAAGTTTAAACCTGCTGCTAAAAAGACCACTGATTGTGATAGTTTATTCTCCGGAATTTGGATTCGTTGCAGAGAACTAACGCAATCAGAAAAAATTGTTTGTGGTTACATTACCTTGATTCCCTTGTGGTGGGTGTGGGGTTGGAGACTATATTTTGTCTTTTTAGTCGCGGGTATTATTATTCATGAATTGCGTGAAAAAAGAGAAATCCGGTTACAGCGTCCGAGTGCTGCTGTCATCGGAATTATTGGTTACGGTTTATATGTTTTAATCGTTGCATATTTTTATCGAGAAGCTCAGGGTAGCCGACTCAATTTTAATGCCGTAATCTCACCTATAAATAATATAGTTTGCTTTGGTTTATTGCTGTGGTATGTTCAAGACCGAAAAATACGTATTCGTCAACAAGTTGTTTTTTGGTCTTTTTCAATTGTAATCATCACAATGTTGTTGATGTGGGGAGTAATTTATTTTGGTTTAGATCAAGCAAATTATATACCTCCTCGTTCAATTTATGGTTTGCTCACG
>JBHJOU010000355.1:0-8747 GCA_050329355.1 Rivularia sp. (in: cyanobacteria) | reverse complement strand
TTCATAGCCTCAGAACTATTACTTTGATAATTGTACCTTTTGTGTTATTTCAAGCTAGTTTAGCTCCTATTTACGTTCCTGTTGTTTTTGGTAAACAATGGATACCAGCTATCCCAATTCTAATTTTAATTTGTTTATCAGCAATTCCGCGACCTTTTGCAGATGCAGCGTCTCAGTTGCTAGTAGCTGTGGGAAAACCTCATTTAGATTTACGATGGAATGTCATATTTACCAGTTTATTTGCTCTGTTCTTATTTATGGGAGTTAATATTCCAATTATTGCCAATACTTTTTTAGATTTCGATACTGTGAATAATTTGACATTAATATTAGGAAAAAACTGGAAAGTGATTGGCATCGCTTTATCAGTTTTATTAGTTCATGGGATATTCTTGCCATTTTTTACCATATGGGCTACACGTTATGTGTTTCCCAAGAAATTTCAGAAGTTGTAAAATAGGACTTTTAGTATATTTTTATGCTTTTCAACAAAATAAAAACCCGGTTTTTTTAAGTGTTAATACTATTTTATTTTGCGTGTAGTAATTAAAAATACTAAAAACTGGAGATTGAGCGCGATCGCGATTACTCGCTTCTTTTACCGATTACAAAAGCCTACAGTGCTGAGTCGAAAATCTGCTGTGCAGTCAGGTTTAATTGTGGAAAACACCGCGAAATTATCGGGTTATTTCCTCGAAATAAGGTTTTGACATATTCCCCATCCACTAAATTACAAACAAAAATAGCAGGTTGTTTGGGGTTGCCAATAAAATCTCGTCCTCCTAAGCCAGCGTAATCGACAATCCAATATTCAGAAATGCCCATTTTTTCATAATCAGCAAACTTTTTATAGTAATCATCACGCCAATTTTGACTAACGACTTCGATTACTAAAGGAATTGATTCTGGTTGCTCGACGGTAGAATATTTTTCCCACAACTGTTCATTTTTTAAATTAGTGCGGTTGATCAAAAGTATATCGGGGCAGTAAGCAAAATCAGATTCTCCATCATAAAAAGCTATTAATGCCGTTTTCGGAATATTGTATGGAAGATTTAACCGAGTAAATTCAATACCAATTTGCAAACCTAAAAACCCCGTGACATTTTCATGTTTGCCAGAAGGTTGGACTATTTGAATAATTATTCCATTATGTAGTTCATAGCGATTTCCATCCGGCTTTTGATCCAAAAATTCTTGAATCGTTAATAGTTGTTGTTTTGACAATGCTTGAGTCATACTAATTCCTAGGGTTTGGTAATGAGGAATGAGTTAAGAGTTGACAGTTAACAGTTTATTTCCCCCCATCACCCCATCACCCCATCACCCCATCACCCTATTCCATACTACAAACTGCTGACCTAAACTGTTGAGAAACAAATGGTAAAATTTCTCTACTTTTAGCGTTTGCTTTCCCTTCTGTAAATACCACTAATACATAAGGACGTTTATCCGGTATCTCAATATAAGCTGCATCATGACGAACTTGAGAAGTCCAACCGGCTTTTGACCAAATTTTTGCTTCTACAGGAAGACTACCACCTGAAAAACCTGTGATTTGGTCTTCTTCTACATCTTGGGGTAACTCTTCGGGGTTCAAACTGCGCTTCATGATATTCATCATTTCTTGAGAACGACTTGCACTAACTGCAACCCCACCCACAATCCCGTGTAATAATCTGGCGATCGCATTAGTAGTTAACATATTACGATTTTCTAAAAATTGTCCGTAAAAAGCCCGTTCCCGTCCGTAGGGACTATCACCCCAAGTTTTTTGACAAACATTTACTGTCTGTAATTCTTCCCATCCCAAAGACTGTAAATAGCGGTTGACAATATGACGTTGTTGTTTCCAGGTTTCAAATGGTCCTGGTGATAATTCTGGTCCCGAAGTAGTGCCGGTTAATACATCGACAATCAAGCTAGTAGCATCGTTACTCGAATCGATAATCATATCGCGTATGGCTCGCTGTAGCTCTGGGGAATCTTCTACCATCCCTTTTTCGAGCCATTCATGTATTGCCAGCAAATAAAATAATTTAACTACAGAAGCCGGATAAACTGTTTCTACACCGCGATAAGTAAAACCACGGACGGGATGATTCCAAAAAGCATCTGGAGTTAAAGCACCACCAGTATTTACAGATACCGGCGGGTCATAGATAATCCAAGTTACAGCAATTTGGTTACGAGCTAACGTAGGAAATTCAGCCCAAGTAGCTTCTAATATATTATTACCAATTGTTTCGAGTTGTTCGTCGCGGTTAAAGAAAAACATCGTTCCCGTCCGATTTTGATTTAAACTTCGTTGTTATTACTTACAAAGTTTTATGGTTTCTCAAGAGGAATTGCAAGCAAATTTTGAATATGTAACCCAAGCCGATTTAAATATCTACGATTCTGCTGAATGTCTAAGTCTGTCAACTCAAGCGGAAAAGGGCAGATATTTACAGGTAATCCTAGAAACGTTAAATCAAACTTCAGTCAAGGTATGCTTATCTGAAGATAATTATCCCGGTTGGTTAGCAATTGACGATTTAAAGTTATTATCTCCAGCAGCTGAACCTTTACAAATTAAATCATTTTCCGCAGTTCAAATAAAGCAACTTTTACCGTCAGCGATCGCTTTTACCCAAAAAGCTATGGAACAACCAAATTATTACCTTTGGGGTGGCACCATTGGACCAAATTATGATTGTTCGGGACTGATGCAAAAGGCTTTTGCTTCGGTGGGAATTCGCTTACCCAGAGATGCTTATCAGCAAGAAGCTTTTGTTCAACAAATTTGTACTGCGGAAAATTTTGATTTAAATTCTTTAGAGCCAGGTGATTTAATCTTTTTTGGCACTCCTCAAAAAGCCACTCATGTAGGTCTTTATTTGGGAGATGGTTATTATATCCATAGTTCCGGAAAAGATAAAGGACGAAATGGTATTGGAATTGATTGTCTTTCGGAACAGGGAGATGAGGTTAGTCGGTCATATTATCAACAGCTACGAGGTGTAGGAAGGGTGGTAAGCAGTTATATCCCTTCATAAAGGCTAAGGATAAATGAACGGAGGGTTTTAGATGAGAAATGGGTTTGTTTCTGGAAGTTTGACGGTTAAGGAAGATGCCATATCTCCCATTCTTGATGTTTCGGTGGTAGTACCAGTTCATAATGAAGTGGAAAGTTTACCTCATTTACTCGAAGCAATTTCATCCACTTTGATTGCAAGTCATTTAAATTACGAAATTATCTGCGTTGATGATGGTTCTACTGATGGTTCTGTACAATTACTTAAACAGCAAGCACAAATTCGTACCGACCTCAAAAGTATAATTTTGCGACGCAATTACGGTCAAACTGCGGCAATGGCAGCCGGTTTCTTCCATGCACAGGGCAAATCTATTGTAACTTTAGATGCCGACTTACAAAACGACCCCGTAGATATCCCGATGTTATTGGCAAAGTTAGATCAAGGTTACGATTTAGTCAGTGGTTGGCGCAAAAATCGTCAAGATGCCGCTCTCACCCGCTTATTACCTTCCAAAATTGCCAATTGGTTAATTCGTCGCATCACCAGCGTGAATATTCATGATTATGGTTGTTCTCTTAAAGCCTATCGTAGCGAACTTGTAGCAGATATGAATTTGTACGGAGAACTGCACCGTTTTCTACCTGCCTTAGCTTATATTGAAGGTGCCAGAATTACCGAAATGCCTGTGCTTCACCACCCACGTCGTTTTGGTCGCAGTAAATACGGTTTAGGTCGTACTTTCCGAGTCATGATGGACTTATTTACTATCGCATTCATGAAGAAATTCCTCAGCCGTCCCATGCACGTTTTTGGATTGTGGGGCTTGATTTTTATGGTGTCCGGTGGCGGAATCAGTATTCATCTAACTTGGACTAAATTAATATTAGGTCAAAATATTGGCGATCGCCCTTTATTGATTTTAGCTGTATTACTGTTAGTCACCGGAGTACAGCTATTTTGCTTCGGGTTACTAGCTGAATTATTAATGCGTACTTACCACGAATCCCAAGGTAGACCTATTTACCGCATCCGCGAAGTTGTACAACATCAAATCTATCAAGACAATTCTTAATTCACTCTTAATTCACTTATTTGGGCTTCGTAGGCTAAACCACAACATCAGCAAGTCCATCATTCGGTAATCAAAAGCCTAGAAGTCGTCACGCACGAACTGTTTGTGTTGTGAACTCAGTACAGATAATTCAGAACTACTAAAAAGCCTACACTCACCCCTTTAGGGGAGTGTAGGTAGTTTATTCTGCCCAATTTTTCGCCCAAGCTAAGGTTTTATGTACTTCCTCAAGGGTAGATGCTTCGCAGTACAAGCGTAAAACTGGTTCGGTTCCGCTAAAGCGAATCATTAACCAACTGTTGTCGTCGAGACGGAATTTGTAACCGTCAATTGTATTACAATCAATTACTTGCTTACCTGCAACTTCTTTTAATGGTTCGCTTTGTAATTGTTGTAAAAGCTTTGCTCGTACTTCCATTCCTGAAAGAGGTAAATCGATGCGGTCGTATACTGAAGTAAAATTAACTTGATTTTGTAAATGACGGTAATAGTCGCCCAAATCCATTCCTGATTCAACGATTGCTTCTAACACATATAGCGCCGAAAGCAATGCATCTCTTTCGGGAATGTGGCTTCCATAACCGATTCCGCCAGATTCTTCACCACCTAGTAAAACTTCAGCATCTAGCATTCTATCAGCAATATATTTGTAACCAACGGGGGTTTCGTAAAGCGACAAATTATGCAACTTAGCGATTAAAGGAATTAAATCCGAACCACTAACAGTTTTAACTATTTCGCCGGTGAACCCGCGTCTTTGAGTTAAATGATCGATTAGTATCGGAATCAAGATTTGCGAACTTAGGAAGTTTCCTTGTCCATCCACAGCCGCAATCCGATCGCAATCACCATCAAATACCAATCCCACTGATAAACCTTCAGGATTGGCTTGACGATGATTTTTGATTAATTGTATAAACTTAGAAATATACTTGGGTAAAGGTTCCGGCGCACCACCTTCAAATAAAGGATCGCGATCGCTATTAATTTCTTGGACTTGATCGCCGAGAAGCATTGCTAATCCACCCGCAGATGCACCATGCATCGCGTCGGTAAATAAATTCAATTTACCATTAGCTATAGCATCTCTAATCTTGCTAATGTTAACTTTGCCTTCCAAGCCTTGAGTATAGCTTTGCCAAGGATCAAAGGTTTTTAGCTTGCCGGATGGTGAATTAAAAGACACCGATTGTGTCAGCAAATTTTCAATTTCCTTGGTTACTTCTGAAGGTACAGAACCACCGAAACAACTCTTAACCTTCAATCCTAAATACTTCCCTGGATTGTGAGAAGCTGTAATTACCAAGGCTCCCAAGGCATTTTGATCTTTTGCTGCCCAACTAAAAGCTGGGGTTGGGGCAAAAGTGTCAGTCAGCACTACGTCAAAGCCTGCATCCATCACCGTCTCAGCAACAAACTTAGCAAAATCTTCTGCCATAAATCGGCGATCGTGACCAACTATGATGGTACGATTACCTACCATTTCGCCATATGTATACAATAATACTTGCGCGGCTACTGGCGCAACCAGGGCTAAACGTTCAAAGGTGAACTCATCGCCAATAACGCCGCGCCAGCCGTCGGTACCAAACTTAATGGATTTACTGGCAACTGGCATGATGATTATCCTATTTTTTAATTCTAATAAATTCTACTCGATGGATTCTAGCACTTCCTTTCGATAAGGGTAAAAAAAGTTTTACGTAGAATTATGAAAGCTAAGTAAAGATTTTGTTAAATTGAGGGTTGGGGGGAATAGGGAACTGTCAACTGTCCACTCAGAGTTGTGACTGAAAAAATAGCACAGCACGGCCAACTAAGCTCTGCCAAATTGGGCGTTTTTTCCACCTAGCTATATTCATTTGTTTGCATCGAGAAAATCCTAAGAGAAATAGATGCTCAATATTTTTGACTAATTCCGGTTGAGATGTAGAAACATCAAGCTCATCATTATGAAAGAAGCTGCGGGAGTCAAAATTGGCGCTTCCCGTACTTATCCAGCAATCATCAACAAGTAAAGCTTTGGCGTGCAACATACTAGGCTGATATTCGTTAATTTCAATACCTGCACTTAAAAAAGCTCGGTATTGTTCGCAAGCTGCATAGTATACAAATTTTTTATCTGATTTAGAACCATTAGTTAAAATACGTACTTCAACTCCTCTTTTTTTAGCTGCAATTAAAGCTTGTTTTAAATTATCATCAGGTATAAAATAAGGGCTAGAAATCCATAATCTTTTAGTTGCAGCGTAGATACTAGTTTGGAAAAGAGCCTTGACTGAAGAAGCGCGATAGGAAGGATCATCTCCTGCTGTCACCAAAATTTGTGAATCATCTGCCGGTTGTGGATTAAAAATTCTTGTGTCTAAATCAGCGATGCCTTGCAGATATGCCCAATGTTGCATAAACATACCTTCTAATACAGCAACCACAGCACCTTGAAAGCGCATTTCAAAATCATACCAAGGTTCGGTATTTTTAATATCATCTTGCCCATCCCAAAAGTCTGAAATTCCGGCACCACCAATCAATGCAGTTTTTCCATCTATAATTAATAATTTGCGATGAGTGCGAGCAAGATAATCAATGGGCGCTCTGGGATTAAAAGAATTAAAAAACTTGATATCAACACCCGCAGCTTGTAAACGCCGCCAATATTTTTGAGGTAATCCTTTTGTACC
This sequence comes from Rivularia sp. (in: cyanobacteria), assembly GCA_050329355.1. Lineage (GTDB taxonomy): Bacteria > Cyanobacteriota > Cyanobacteriia > Cyanobacteriales > Nostocaceae > Rivularia. The sequence goes on along the minus strand of JBHJOU010000355.1, from coordinate 1,974 downwards.
GTAATGATCAACTATCAATTTTACCTCAACTCCAGCCGCAGCACGTTCGGCGATCGCAGCAGCAAAATCGTTGGCTCGCTTGCCTGGGGTGATAATAAATGTTTCAAAATGAATGCTATATTCAGCGTTATTGATAGCTTGTTGGCGAGCAGTAAAAATCGACGCAGCTTCGAGCCAAAAATCCGTACATTTACCAGTAGTTTGAACTGAATTAGAAAGGCTGGCTAAAGCCAAAGGAAAACGTTGATCTTGGGGTTGGGGAACATTTGTAAATCTATAGGCAATACGCTGACGAAAAGTTCCTCGAAAATAAAAAATCAACAAGATAGCGACAATACCGCCAAAAATAATTCCACCAATCCACCACAGTTCCATCGTCTCTGTAAAGTCCTAAAATTTATGAAACTGGTTTAACTTTAACCAAAATATTTATCTAGGAACAAATTATAAATGTTCTTGGTAGTTCTTGGTAGTTCTTGGTAGTTCTTCGTACTATTCAAATGCGATAACGCCATCCCCAAAACCAAAACGCGAACGACTTACCGGTAGCGCAAGCTTCGCCTCATTTCTCTACAACCAAAGCAAAACCTTGACTATCCAAACATAAAAAAAACTATGCTGTGTACAAGTGTGCATACTACAATAGTGTTATGGAGTATGAATGGGATGCTAATAAAGCCCAATCCAATCGGCAAAAACATGGTATTGACTTTGCAGATGCAGTATCTGTATTTGGAGATAATTTTGCTATTACTGTGATCGATGAGCATCCAGATGAACAGCGGTTTGCGACGATAGGGATGGATGCTATGAGTAGAATTATAGTTGTTGTTTATACGTTACGGGCTGGCAGTTGTATTCGGTTAATATCGGCTCGTAAAGCAACTAAAAGAGAACGTCAGCAATATGAGGAAGAGGCATAAATCATGGATACTGAGTACGATTTTAGTCAAGGTAAACGTGGAGCAATTGAGCTTACAGGTGAAGGTAAAACAAGGATTACAATTCGGTTAGATGATAATATTTTGATGTGGTTCCGCGAACAAGTCCATCTTGCTGGTGGTGGAAACTATCAGACTTTGATAAATAATGCTTTGCGTGAATATGTGGAACAGCGTCGGGAACCTTTAGAGGAAATTTTACGGCGAGTTGTACGTGAAGAATTAAGTCAGATAAATATGCGGGTTAATGAGTAGGATATGTTGTGCATTTAAATCACATAACCTAAATTATTCTAATTCTTGTGCGGTGGGCATCCCTGCCCTTTATATATAATTTAGCTGCTTTTTAGCTGATTACTGAACTTGTAAATTAAGTTAGGGTAAAGTTTACAAGACTTTAACAACAACATAAATAATTTCCGAGGCATTCTATAAATAATTAATATGATGTCTTAATGTTAAAAAATAATTAATTAGGTACTAATTTCTGGCATATTATTTCTGGCATATTGATAAATAAGTAATCATAGTTTTATAAGCACTATATTTTAATGACTTCAGTCGATTTTCCCAAACACAAAAAAGCCAAAGCCCTCAAACCCAGTAGCCCTCGCCCTGCCAAAGAACTCTGTAGCGAATGCGGACTGTGCGATACATATTATGTTCACTATGTCAAAGAAGCTTGTGCTTTTCTTAATCAACAAATAGCAGAACTCGAACAACAAAGTCATTCGCGATCGCGCAATCTTGACAACCCCGACGAACTTTATTTCGGGGTACAGCAAGAGATGATGGCAGCGCGGAAAAAGGAACCAATTCCCGGCGCACAATGGACGGGGATTGTTAGTTCTATTGCTATTGAAATGCTCAATCGCGGTATTGTCGAAGGTGTGGTTTGTGTCCAAAATACCAAAGAAGACCGTTTCCAACCAATGCCGGTTATCGCTCGTACTCCCGAAGAAATACTGGCAGCAAAAGTCAATAAACCAACGTTATCACCGAATCTTTCTGTATTAGAACAAGTTGAAAAATC
>JBHJOU010000141.1:0-2402 GCA_050329355.1 Rivularia sp. (in: cyanobacteria) | reverse complement strand
ATCCATAACCAAGTGCGAAACTGACCAATGAGAGTGGCAACTATTCGCAAAGCAGGTTCGGAAGAATTGATCAAATCCGCAACCAAATTTAATGCTTGGGCAGTATTTCCCATTCTAATCGCACCCGCTAACTGTAGGCTATTTCTCGTTTCATTTCTGACTAATTGAGCAGCAGTATCAACATCTAGTGGTTTATTATTATCGAGTAAATAAAGCTGTAATTTTTCTAGTTCGTTATAAAGTAAGCGAATATCATTACCGCAAGCCTCTGCCAAAAATTCCGCACAATTAGCAGTTAATTTGATTCCCAGAGAGTTTGCCGCATCGTTGACAGATTTTATCAGTAAATCAGTTTTCCAAGGTGGTATAAGCGCAAATTCCCGAACTTGGGCAAACTTTTTCAACAATTTCGTTGTTTTTAGTCGTTCGTCTGGTTTGTTGGAGTGAGTAATTAATAAGTGGGAATTTTCCGGAATTACTGGTAAAGTCCGCTGTAACTCTGATAACACATTTTCATCAGATTGCTGAAAAATACTCGCATTTATTAACCATACCAAACGCCCACCAGATCCGAAAGGTGGTGTCATAACTTGATTTAACGCTTCAATTGCAGCATTATTTTGCTCTGGGGGAAAAGTCGTGTAATTAAACGAACTCCAATTCACATCTAAAATCTGATCGCGTAAATTAGCGATCGCCTTAGATATCGCAAAATCATCTTCGCCCCAGTAAATGTGGATTGGCATGATAAGTTAGACAAGGGGATGGGGAGGGACAAAGTAGAATTTTAACCTTTAACCTTTGACCTTTGACCTTTAACCTTTAACCTTGGTTAAATTGGGTGATTTTGCCTACAATTTATCTATCGGAGTGCGAGAGGATATCAAGGTTGGACGATAATTATCAAACTTACATGAATCGGGTGGCGCGGATGACGTTACCGGAAGCTTATACTTCTCAAGTTCAGCATCTAAAAGAATCTCCTAAATTTGCATCACACCCAGGGGGAAAAAGAAAGGCTGTATCTTTCCCTGGGTATACGTTAATTACCCCACCCCATGGGGAAGAAGATTCAATCAACTCTAGTTTTTGCTCGATGTTGCGGGGTTATCAACAGGAACTTTTGCAGTTGCCTTGTTGTTCCGATTTAATTATTCCGTTACCTCCTGATAGTTTTCATTTGACTTTAGCGGACTTAATTTGGGACAATGCTTACCGCGACGCTAGCGCAAAAAATCCAGATTTTGATCAACAGTTACGGTCATGCTTTAGTGATATTTTTCAACAATATCAAAATTCTGTCGTTGCAAAGAATCCTCCAAAATGGCAAATCTTAGGATTAATGCTGATGCCAAGGGCTATAGCAGTTTGTTTAGTCCCTTTGGATCAAAATAGTTATGAGCAAATCATTAACTTGCGTCGAGCCATTTATCAAAATCCCCAGCTGATAGCTTTGGGAATTGAACAGCAGTATCATTTTACAGCACACGTCACTTTAGGTTATTTTGGCGATATTGCACCGGATTTAAACCGTGTCAATTTTGCCACAATGCTTTCAGAATTAAATCAACAATGGGCTGATAATTTAGCAGAATTTACGGTGCATCGTGCCGAATTACGTAAATTTGATGACATGACTCGCTATTATCGACAACCAGATTCCCCAGTTTTGGTTTTTGATAATTAAATAATGGTGGTTGGTGGTTAGTGGTTGGTGGTTAGTGGTTAGTGGATGTCAACTATCAACTCATCCACTCTCCATTTTTTTGTTGATAAGCAAAATAAATAGCTTCTAAAAATAGATCGGAACTGATATTTTGAGGGATATTTTCTAAATGAATAATTTCTGTAATTTGTGTGGCTAATTTTAAAGATAAATCATTTTTTGCTTTTGGTAACATTGCCACACGTCGCCGTAAATACTCGCTAATTACAGCAAAATCATCGGGTAACATCGGCGATAAATCGGCTATTTCAAGTAACTCAGAACTGAATGCTTTAGCTTGTTCTGAAATGACAATTGTTGTTGATGCTATGGGTAATTGATTTTGAATGACAATTCTACCAGCGACTAAATCTCCTAAACGTTTTTCTTTGTTACCCAGCATAATTAGAAAAACTCCGATAAATAAGACTTCATCAACTGGTCTTAATAAAGCTCGTAAAGTTGCTTGGGGTAATCCTATCGGTTTACCATCATCTCTAATTACGCGAATTTTTGCAACTCGTTTACCGGGTGTTTGTCCCTGCCATAATGCTTCAAAAAATACGAAATAGCCGGAGTAAATCGCGAAAAGAATAAAAAACGCGATCGCCAACATCCACAAAGGAGTTTGAGTCCCGAAAATTGATATCCAAAAATCAGTTAACTGCACTGAAAGCGTTGTCCAGACTACTACGAA
>JBHJOU010000816.1:0-2018 GCA_050329355.1 Rivularia sp. (in: cyanobacteria) | reverse complement strand
GGAACCGTTTTAGCCGGGGGAACTTTAGTAGGAGCGCTGTTGCAGTGGTTTGTGCAGTTAGCAGCTCAAACAAAAGCCGGGATGGGAAGAATTCGGCTGCGATTTGACTTTAATCAGCCGGGAGTCAGGGAAATCCTCAAAATAATGGGACCAGCAACCTTTTCTTCTGGTATGCTGCAAATTAACCTTTATACTGATTTATTTTTTGCTTCATTTATTAGTACTAAAGTTGCACCCGCTTTAGCCAATGCTGGATTATTAGTTCAAACACCTTTAGGAATTATTTCTGGAGTAATTTTAGTTCCTTTATTACCAATATTTGCTCGACTTGCAGATCCACAAAATTGGGGAGATTTAAAATTACGCATTCGTCAGGGATTGTTGCTTTCAGCTTTTACAATGTTACCTTTGGGTGCTTTGATGGTGGCTTTAGCAAACCCGATCGTAAAGATAGTCTATCAACGTGGTGCTTTTAATGCCGAAGATTCAGCTTTAGTTGCTTCTTTATTAGTTGTCAACGGAATTGGGATGTTTGTCTACTTGGGACGCGATGTTTTGGTGCGAGTATTTTACGCTTTGGGTGATGGAGACACACCATTTCGCATCAGTATGATCAACATTTTTCTCAATGCTTTATTAGACTTTCTATTTATTAGAGTTTTTGATTTAGGCGCACCGGGTTTAGTATTAGCAACAGTCGGAGTTAATTGCAGTTCGATATTAATGTTGTTATTCCTACTCAACGGTAAATTAAATGGTTTACCTCTTGTGGAATGGGGTTTACCAATATTAGGTTTAGCCGCAGGTAGTGTGGTAGCTGGTGTTGTTAGTTATGCAACTTCTCAAGGTATGGAACAGTTTTTCAGTTCGGGAAATTTGTTAATTGAGCTTTTACAATTATCAATATCTGGTTTTGTGGGATTAGCAATTTTTGGAGTTATTGCTTCGATGATGAAGTTACCGGAAGTGAATCTTTTTGTTAGTCGTTTGCGGCAGAAGATTTTTAAAAGTTAGGAGTTAAGAGTTAGGAGTTAGGAGTTAAGAGTTAGGAGTTAGGTAGTGCGAGCCGGAAAGCTCGCTTTTTTTAAGATAGGTTTTTTTATTACTCCCTTGAGGGTTTTATGATTACTGAAAAAAAACCCTTCTAGACGCAGAGAACGCACAGAGAAGAGATAATGAGAGATAAACCGTACGCTATGGGTGAAAGGTAATTATAGAGTCAGACAGGAGCAAAGCAGTAAGATAAGTTTTTTTAACTCCAAGGTGCTGCAATAAATGCTGTTTATAAAATCATGTTCAATCAACCAAGTCCATTACAATTGATTCAAGATGAACTATTAGCAAAGCACGGAATACGTTTATTTATCAAACGGGATGATTTAATTCATCCACAGGTTTCTGGTAATAAATGGCGGAAATTAAAATATAATCTGCAAACAGCACGAGAGCAACAACAAACACGCTTACTCACTTTTGGTGGAGCTTATTCTAATCATATTGCAGCAACGGCAGCAGCTGGTCAAATGTTTGGTTTTGAAACGTTTGGTGTAATTCGAGGAGAATTAATCAAACCGTTAAATCCAACTTTATCTTTAGCTCAACAACAGGGGATGCAGTTGATATCTGTTGATAGACAAACATACCGAGCAGAGAAAGCAGAATTAGCAACAAGGTTACAACTGGAGCTAGGAGAATGTTATGTAATTCCCGAAGGTGGAAGCAATGCTTTAGCGGTTAAAGGTTGTGCCGAAATAGTTACAGAGGTAAGGGAACAACTTGATGGGAAATTACCAGATTATTTTTGTGTGAGTTGCGGTACTGGTGGTACTGCTGGGGGTTTAGTCACGGGTTTAGCCCGAATGTCTGTTTTAAAAGTTTTCCCGGCACTCAAGGGTGATTTTCTTAAGGATGAAATTAATCGTTTGATATGGGAATGTGTGGGAAAAAAGTATGAAAATTGGCAGTTAGTCAGCAATTATCATTTTGGTGGTTATACAAAATGGAATCATCAATTAATA
>JBHJOU010000239.1:0-5387 GCA_050329355.1 Rivularia sp. (in: cyanobacteria) | reverse complement strand
ACGAGAAACAATTGTCTTCGTTTAAATTAAATTAATTATTCAAGGTTGTGCATTAAAGTATGGATGAAAACTCTATTAACTTACTAAAAGCTCAACAAGCCGACTTTATTGAGCGAATCAAAAAACCAAAAACTTATGAGATTAGTTTGCTCGAAACTAGTTTTAAAGGTTGTCATAGAGAATATATGGCATTTTGGGGTGAAAGATTGACTTTACTCATGGAAAATGCTCGTCAACAAGCAGAAATTCTGGCTCGAAATCCGCCACCAATTCCATTAGAATATCCCGAAGCTCCTGATTGGACAATACCTTTTGCCACTTTTTTTCAACACCAAGCCGAAACTTATTTGTTACGGGAATTGATTGTTGAAGAGGTAATGAAAGCTTGTTTTGGTAAGCTAGTGAAAAAGATACCCCTAGATGTTTTAACCAATATTCCTTTGGATGATGAAGGAAATCTTCGAGGTGAAAGTAAATATTCTTTTTTAGTTACAAATAACCCCGAAATAAAAATTAGAGCTTGTGTTTCTGATTCCGAAAGCTTTAATAGTCTCAAAAAAGATAAAGTCCGTTGGACAATCACTCAAGAAGATTTAAATAATTACCAAATTTTATTTTTTGTCTGTTTATTTTTCCCTGCTTGCGGAGAAAGAGGATATGAAAAAGAAGTTCTAATTGCTGGATTTTTACCAACTAATCAAATTGAATTTAACGGTTTGCAAACTCATGTTAACCCAAGTAAATTACTGTATACAGGAGGATTATCTTGGTACTTAAATTTACTTAAAAATCAGAAAAATCTGCCGAAAAAAGTTGATGATATTCAAGAAGCCAAAACAAGTCCAACTTTCTCATCAAATCATTCTCTACAAACTATAATCGGTAAATGGCAATGCTCCCAGACGTTAACTGGACATATTAAAGGAATTAATTGTATTGCTTTAACACCTAAAAATCAACATTATTCCCAATCATTAATAGCTAGTGGAAGTCGAGGAGAAATAAAAATTTGGGATTTAAAAAAGGGTGATTTAATTGCAACTTTATCGGAATATCCTTGGGTTCGTACCGGGATTGCAGATGAAATCAATCATTTAGCCTTTAGTCCTCATGGACAAATTTTAGCAAGCGGTGGGGCTGATTCTACGATAAAAATCTGGCATTTAGGTGCTAAAGACTTGATCGATATCATGGATAAACATAATGGCATGGTGCGCTGTGTTGTTTTTAGTCCTGATGGTAGAATATTAGCTACTGGTGGTGACGATCGCAAAATTCAGTTTTGGGATATGAGCGATCGTCAAGTTGGGATGACGCTTTCTTTAGATGATACTGCGGCTCATTCTTTAATTTTCAGTCAAGATGGCAAGACTTTAGTTACAGGTAGCTATCGGAAAATAAAAGTTTGGCAAATCTCTCCAAATCAACAAATATGTGACCTAAAAGTGAAATTAGAGCATTCTCTTACAGCTCATTCTCACATAGTTCGTTGCTTAGCAGTGAATAAAGATGGAACAATTATGGTGAGTGCGAGTACAGATAAAACAATAAAAGTTTGGGATTTGAAAACAGGAAAATTACTTCGTATTCTTGAAGGACATGAAGATGGAGTATATACAGTTGCAATCAGTGAAGATGAGCAAATTATTGCTAGTGGAAGTGCTGATAATACGATTAAATTATGGCATTTAGAAACGTCCGAGTTACTAAACACTTTTACAGGGCATAATAACACCGTCACTGCGGTAGCTTTTGCCGAAAAAGGCAATATTTTAGTCAGTGGTAGTTTAGATAAAACTATTAAAATTTGGCAGAGAAGTTAGCGATAAAATTTACTGGATTGGAATGCAATATTCTAAATATCCGTTGGGGAAGAAGTCGGGTTTCTACAACAATTTTGCACTGTTACGAGTATTTTCGTAAAAGTTACCCGACTTCTAAAGATTTGCAGATTGCGATCGCTTGATATTATCAGTGAAATACAATCAGCATCTACTTGTAATTTTTGAATATGACAGATGAATCATCTATTGATCCATTTTTAGAACAGCTCTGTGAGGGATACTCAGAAACAGAAGTCGCTGAGATTAAACAGTATATCAACGAGTGGGATGCTGCTACATATATTAGTATATCCCATAATATTTTAGACCATGCTTTAAGAAAAGAGTTTGAGCCATTGAAATATTTGCGTAAAGCGCATAATTTTAATAAAAAGGGAGCCATTAGAGTTCCCAAAAATGGTTTTCGTCAAGATGGTTCTGCTGTTTACCGTGAATTTTTGATTGTAAGAATTGATCGCTTTAGTACTGAAAAAATAGTTACATATGGTGTTAATGATGACTGATACAGTTCTAAGTATCCAAAATCCAGATATTCATAAAATTTATATTCATCGTTTATTAAATCAGCTAACTAATGATTATAAAAATATCAAATCAGAAACAAAGAAAATAGCTTCATTGTTATCTCAATCTGATGATGAATTTACACCATTGGAAGAACTTGAACTTTTAACGGTAGATATTAGAGGTTACGCAAGTCAAATCTTGGTGACGGATCAGGTAAAAAATAAACAGCAAGCAGTAGAAAAATTACACTCTCTTGCGGTGATTAATATACCTGCCATCGCTTTATTCTACCTGGAAACAGGTGATGATTATCCATACACTAAGGCGTACATTCGTACTTTAGATTATATGCGATCGTTGCTTGTGGAGTATTTAGTTAATTAAAATTATAGGTATTTGGGGATTTTCTCGTTTTGTAAGAAGTGGGGTTTCCACAACTGAAGAAACCCGACGAATAGGATAGTACAATTACTATATTTATCAATCCAAAATCCAAAATGTTCCATCCCGAACCCATAGAACCCGAAGCTGGGCAAGAATCAGTATGGGATTATCCTCGTCCCCCTCGTTTGGAAGATACTGATAAACATATTCAAATCATCTTTAACGGTGAAACTATTGCCGATACCAAAGGAGCAAAGCGCGTTTTAGAAACCAGCCATCCTCCTAATTACTATATTCCACCCGAAGATATCAAAATGGAATATTTAATCCAAACACCGCAATCAAGTTTTTGTGAATGGAAGGGACGTGCTAGTTATTACACTCTGAAAGTTGGTGATAAAGAAGCTCAAAATGTTGCCTGGTATTACACTGACCCGACAGAAGCATTTGTATCACTCAAAGATTACGTAGCTTTTTACGCCCATGTCATGGATAGTTGCTACGTAAACGGAGAAAAAGTAGAACCACAACCAGGTAACTTTTATGGTGGTTGGATAACTAGCGATATTGTGGGGCCATTTAAAGGAAGTCCCGGTAGTTGGGGATGGTGAAATCAGTTATCAGTTATCAGTTATCAGTTATCAGTTATCAACCAACAACTGTCAACTGTCAACTAACTCTCTATTTTTCAAATATCAAATAAGTTCCTTCTAAACCTTCTAAAATAGTACGAGTATTGGCTCTCATCATTTTTTGATAAGTGTCTGCTTCGCTTCCTGGTAAACCTAAATTCTCGGCAAAAAGCTGCCTTTGTGATATATTTACTTTTGCTTGTTCAGCCACGGATTTTATTAATTGAGGGCTAACTGTCGGCTGGACAAAAATTGTCGGTACGCTAGTTTTTTGCAGTGTTTTAGCTAGTAAGTTAACTTTCACATCGGATATTTGTTCTGTAGGACTAATAAACCTTAAAGTTCCCGCTAAATTCAAACCATAAGCACGAACGTAATAAGCCATTGCATTATTAGTTGTTACCAAAGTCCGTTTATTCGCAGGAATAGTTGCAATTCTGGTTTTTATCCAACTATCTAATTGTAAAAGTTGATTCTTGATTTTTTTAGTATTATTTTGATAAAGTTCGGCATTATCGGGTATTGATTTAGCTAAATTAATCCCAATTACTTCTACCATTTTTGCCGCATTTTTCGCATTATGCCATACATAAGGGTCGGCTACTTTTTTCCCGTTTATGGTTATTATTAATGGTGTGGGTACGGCAATTTTTGCTACTGGAAGTTTGGTTGCAGGATTTTTACTAGCTAGTATAAATTTTTCTAATCCTGGTTCTAAATTGTAACCATTAAAAATAATTAATTGCGCTTGATTTATTGCTTGTTGATCTGCTGGAGTTGGTTGATAAATTTTGGGATTAATTGATGGTGAAGTTAAACAGGTAAGATTAATTGTTTTTGCAGCAATTTGTTTTGTTAAGTCGCATAAAACACTCGTAGTTGCCACAACTTGCGGTAAATTTTTCTCAACTGTAGTTTTAGTTACAGTTGTTGTGTAAGATGAACTATTTGTTGAATTATCCGAATTATTACAACCATAAAATGATACGCTAAAAATAATTAAGATAATACGCAAAGCTTTGTTGAAAAGTAGTTTTTCTAACATAAAGTTATAATTAGCACTTGTTTTATATTGCCTCATACTACTTGTTTCTCTCAACGCGAATGATTATTATTGTCATTGAAACTAATATTTTTTCAGCCTTAAGATATCGCAATGACTATCAATACAGTTAATGCATCTTTTGATAACGAACTTGTCATAGCTTTGATGGGTAAAGGTGGAACGGGTAAGACTTTCACTTCACTGGGTTTAATCCAAGGTTTGAGAAAGTTGGATCGAAAAATGATTGTAGCGGATGCAGACACTAATAGATCACTTTCACGCTATCTTGCTGCTCATTATCTAGGATATGGGGAAGAAGAGTTAAAACAACTTCCACTGATAACTCAAGCTGAGCAAGATTTTTACGATTATCACCAACTAGATTCCGAACAAACTTACCGCGAATTTTACGGTACTCCATTCGAGCGAGTTAAGAAATTTTCCGTTGAAACACCGGACTATTTTACCCAAAAGTACACAAAATCCCTTGATAATAAACTCGCTTTGATGTCGGTAGGAACCAGTGCGATGCGGATGGAAGAACTTTACTCTACTCGTTGTTCTCACGCAACTTTAAACCCGTTAAAAGCTTGGTTAGCGCTGTCTACAAACGGCATTGTGGTTCTTGATTGTGGTGGTGGAGAGGATTCCGGTAGATTTGGTTTACCTATTGGTGCGAATGTGGTGGTTGTAGTAGTAGAAGCAACTCCCGACGCGATCGCAATTTCGGAGGATATCCGCGCTATTGATGAAGAATTGGGAATTCCGGTAGTTTACGTTTTAAACAAATGTCTCAATCAGTTTCCACAAGTTGAAGCTTTTGAATCAGAATACAAAGATACTATTGTGGGTAAAATTCCTTTTATCCCTAGTATTTATGGTAAAAATCCCTTAGAAGTGTTTGACGAAATTGAACCTATATTTACACCAATGGTTGAGAAAATTCTAGCTCAGAAATTAAGTTCTCCTCAACAA
>JBHJOU010000662.1:0-3334 GCA_050329355.1 Rivularia sp. (in: cyanobacteria) | reverse complement strand
ACAACTAATGCTTTTTGGGTATTCGCGTAGATTAAATCATAATTACGAGCAATTTTTACTACTTTAGTAATTAAAGGTGCAAGTTGAGTAATACTTGCTAATCCTTGACTGAGAGAACTTTCTTTTTTTACCTGTATTTTTTGATTAGTTAAAACCTCTACTGGAATCTGATTTTTTTCTAACAAATCCTTAAAATAACCATCTGCAAATAATCCCACCAGGCAATTATTTTGATAAGGTTTGGCAATATCTATTAAACATAATTCAGCACCACCAGGTTTACCGCTTTGATCTAAAAATAATATTTTCATTTTTATAAAGGGAATTGGGAATTGCTAATGGTTAATGGGGAATTGGTAATGGGTAATTGGTAACTGATAACTGATAACTGTTAACTGTTAACTGATAATATTACATTCCTGACTTGGAGAGCGATTTTATCCCAATCGAAGTTGTTAACTGCATATTCGCGACATTCTTCTCGTGAAGGTTTGGTTATTTCCCCCTTTAATACCTGTTCTAATTTTTTCGCGATCGCGTTTACTTCTATTGATTCTGTAATTAATTGGGGTGAAAATGGTTCGAGAATTTCCGGCATTCCACCGACGGGAGTACAGATTACCGGGGTACCACAAGCGAGGGATTCTACAATTGCTAACCCGAAACCTTCAAAGGATTGTGAAGGCATTATTGATAAATCTGCTGCTTGATAAGCTACTGGTAGGAGTTCGTCGGGTAGGAAACCTAAAAAATTCACGTTGTCTTCAAGTCCTAATTCTGTAACTTGTTGGTGTAAACTCGTTTGTAATGGTCCTCGTCCGGCGATCGCCAAGTAAATATCGGGAATTTTTGGTTTAATTTCAGCTATAGCCAAGAGTAATTTATCAAGTCCGACACGATGTACTAAACGTCTCGATGTAAATAATGTCGGACGTTCTAATGACCATCCTAGTTTAATGCGTGCTTGTTGAATTGATAAGTCCGGTTTAAAACTATTAATATCGACTCCACCGGGAATTACGTAAATTTTCTCCCAGGGTATTTGGTATTGTTGATGCAAAATATTACCGAAGGCTCTGCTAAGAACTATGAAGCGATCGCAGCGTTGATATGTTCTTTGTTCTACTAAGGATTTTTTCAGCAAAGCTGTGATGTTACCCACTCCTTCTTCTTGAGATTCTGAAGCCCAAGGACCATGAAAATTAAAGGTTATTGGCACATCTGGAGGTAATAAGTCCAATATTGGCAGGCTATATAAGGCGAAGTGTAAGTTTATTGCATCAGGCTTGGTTTTTCTGGTTTTTTTAAAGTTATTCCTCACCGACCACAATCTTTGTAATATGCTTGTGTCTGGTGCAGCTAAATTTGTCATCTTCATCGGTAGGTTAGTTTCTTCTTCAGGTAAACCTACTCCGCATAATTCTACTTGGTCTTGATTATTCGCTAATCTCAGTGTAAGTTCATAAACATACCTTTCCAAACCTCCGGGAGTTTTGGGAAACCACCCCAAACCGAAGCAAAGTATTGATGCAGGCTTTACTGTTGTATGGTTCTTTTCGTTACATATCACTTTTTCTGCTCCCATATAATATTTAAAGAATATCGATAATAACTGCAAGATATTACTTAGATTTAATTAGCTAAAATCAATAGTTTATACTCACTTGCTGTCAAATTGTTCACAAAAAACCAATTTAATACCGATCTATATGTATACATATATACTTTTGTTTAGTATAAATACAATCAATACTATCTATTTTTTGTATTTTATAAATAAAAATAATCGTTTTTAATTTAAAAATATTGTATTACTTTGATGAATTTTATGTAAAACAAATCCTTACTTTGCGATTCGTGATTATTCTGATAAATGAAAGCTGAATTACAAAACTTTGGCTGGACATGAAGTCGAGGAGATTTACAAAAATTCAATTTTGACTTTTTTGATTTTTATCTAGTTACTCCATAATTATTTAGATTTAGCTAAAATAAGATGTAAATCAAATTAATGGATTGAAAAATTTTACAAGATACAAGGAAAAATGTGTTGATTAGGGGGTCTCACCCATCGACAATTAGATTTTTAATGATTAATTATAACTATATATTGTAAAAGTTAAATTAGTTAAGTGTTGATAGTTTTTATTGATGGTAATGATAGATTAATTTGAATATATCGCTACAAGGGGAGATTAAATTAGAGATTAAATTAGAAAATCAATATTAATTTTTATAAACAAGAAGAATAAAGGTAAAATATGAAAAATAATTTTCTAACAAGATTGGGCAGATTATATTTATATATTAAAGACTTAATTATTCACGGCAATATTAGATATGGTAAAACAGAGAAATTCCTCTTATTCTTAAGTGCTGCATTAGCGATTTCGATGTTGGTTACAATTCATTTGGATGGAAAAGTAACTCCTGCTGCTTCTTTATATCGCTATAAAACTTCCTGGATTGGGAATAGTTTTGGAGGTGGTGATAAGTGGGTACAAATTCAAATTAGTGGGATGTATGTTGCACCAGATGGAACTATTTATACGAATAGTTTGTGGGATGAAGCAGGTAGGGAAGTCGGAATTTATCGCAATGGGGATGTAGTTGGAAAAGCTGATGATTTACACGGATGGGGAAGAAACGGTGGAGTTACTATTACCGCAGATGAAAAATATATCTATGTAGCAATGAAGCAATCGGAAATTGATCAGAAAAAAGATGGATTTCCGCCCAAAGGAACGACTTGGTACTGTGTAAGACGCTACTATTTAAATGGTAAAACTGCACCCTTTCCTAATGGTAAAGGGTGGGATAAAAGTATGTTAATTGTGAGTAACGATTCGGAAGTTACAGGACTCGCAACTGTAGGTAGTGAGCTATTTGTCAGTGACAGCGCGACGAATAAGGTGCGCGTTTACAATAGTTCAACAATGCAGGAATTACGCAGTTTTAGTTTAGAAAAACCTGGAAATATTGCTGTCGATAAAAAAGGTAATTTATGGATAATTAGCAATCAGAAGATTGTTAATTATTCAAAACAAGGTAAGCCATTACCACAAGTAATTTCAGAATTAGATAAACCCAGTGCAGTTGCGATTGATAATCGCGGTAGACTTTTGGTTGCAGAGAATGGTATTAACCAGCAAATTTTAATTTATGATATTACAAATAATCCTAAACAGATTGGTACTTTTGGGGAAAAAGGTGGAATTTATGCAGGGATTCCTGGAGAAATTAAAGATTTAAAATTTTACGGTATTTCAGGAGTTGGTAGCGACAGTTGGGGTAACATTTATATTAGTAATGATGGATTTGAACGTTCTGGAGT
>JBHJOU010000958.1:0-7357 GCA_050329355.1 Rivularia sp. (in: cyanobacteria) | reverse complement strand
TATTACAACCACGACAGCTACCCCGTCAAGAAATTCGCGGTGTATGGATGAGTACCAATGATTTTAATGTTCTGAGAAATCAATCAGCTCTCAAAGATGCTGTTACTCAACTACGACGTTTGAATTTCAATACCATTTATCCTGTTGTATGGAATTCTGGCTATACCAAGTTTCCTAGTGCTACAGCTTCACGGGCTGGTATTCCCTTTTTCTTCAAAGGTTCAAATGGACAGGATATGTTAGCAGACTTGATAAGTCAAGCTCATCGTCAAGGTTTGTTAGCAATTCCCTGGTTTGAGTTTGGTTTTATGGTTCCCGAAAGCTCGGAATTAGCTTTAAATCATCCCCAATGGTTAACTCAAAAACGCGACGGGAGCTTAACTTCTAATAGTGCTGCGGGTGAAGTTGCATGGTTAAATCCTTTTCATCCCCAGGTACAACAGTTTATTCAAAATTTGGTTTTAGAAGTTGTCAGTCAATATGATGTTGATGGCATTCAGTTCGATGACCACATGAGTTTACCACGAGAATTCGGTTATGACCCCTACACCGTTGCTTTGTATACTCAAGAAACCCAAAATCCACCTCCCAGCAACGTTGCAGATGAAGCATGGGTAAAATGGCGTGCGGATAAAATTACCGCGTTTATGGTACAACTTAACCAAGCGGTAAAAGCTAGAAAGCCCTATACAATTTTTTCTGTATCTCCCAATTATTACAACCACGCTTATAAATTACAGTTGCAAGATTGGCTGAATTGGGTGCGTTTGAGTGTTGTAGATGAATTGATTATGCAAGTTTATCGTAACGATTTAGCAAGTTTTGTTGACAAAATTAACCTTCCAGAAATGCTTGAAACCAAACAATATATACCTACTGGTGTGGGGATTATGGCTGGTTTACGAAATCGTCCAGTTTCAATGCAACAAATTAAATCTCAGGTACGAGCAGCACAACAAAACAATTTGGGTGTAACTTTCTTTTATTATGAAACTCTATGGAATCATGCTCAAGAAAACGCCGAATTGCGACAAGCTGGATTCCAAAGTTTATTTCCCCGTTTTACTCATCGTTCCAGAATTTAAATAATCATCATAATAATAATGTAGAGACGTAGCACTGCTACGTCTTTTTATTGATTTATTGATTTATTGATTTATTGATTTATTGATTTTCTTCACCAAAAAGTTCTACTAAACCAATTGTGCCGACAAAAAAAGTATAAACACCATATTTAGAACCGGCTTTAAAAGATGCTATTATCGCTTCAATTAAATGTACCCCAACAGCAACACGTTCAATCACTAAAATTGGTCTAATAATATCAGGAATTTGTAGGTGATTTTTTAAGGCATAAATATGACCTAATTCTAGTCCCATAGCTCCTATCATTAGAATTGTAGATATAATTTTAATTACATTAATTACAAATAAGTTTCTATTCATCAGCTTTGATCAATTGACTACAGGACTATTTATTATTACTCCTTTCTAGGTAGAAGATTATCGATTTGAGCGAATAATATTAGACATCTGAGGAAATTAATTATCCCTTACCCAAGAATTTTGTCCCAGACGTAGGAATACACCCCGTCTGGGACATATTTTTCCCAGATGTCTAATTAGAATATCTACTACTTAAGCGCAACATTAACTTCTTTATCTGCACTGGTAGCTTGATAAGCTTTCTCCAATCGCATGATTTGCTTGGCTTGCGCTGAAAATGCATTGTTATCAAGCCAGTTTGCAATCAATGCATCGCTGGAAAATAAACCCGCACCATTGATAGTGAAAAATAGAAAACAAGCTGCGTAAATTGCCGATAACTCCAGGTAAGAAATATTCAAACCCGCAACCAAGATGTGATGGTACATCGCAACACACATCGTTGAAAATAAACCCAAAGCAGCAAAACGAGTAAATAAACCAAGTATCAATAACGATGCACCAATTAACTCGGTAAAACCTGCTACATAGCTAAAAAATATCGGGAAAGGTAAACCAATAACCTGAACATAAGCTTCCGCAAAGCTTTCAATATTTCCCAGTTTATCTAAACCGTTGTGAATCATCATTACTCCAACAATAGCCCGCA
Organism: Rivularia sp. (in: cyanobacteria); assembly: GCA_050329355.1. Taxonomy (GTDB): domain Bacteria; phylum Cyanobacteriota; class Cyanobacteriia; order Cyanobacteriales; family Nostocaceae; genus Rivularia. The sequence continues at coordinate 5,262 of JBHJOU010000958.1, read as the reverse complement.
ATACAGCCCAACCTGTTTGCGACAAAAAATTAGGGCTAACGTTAGGCTTAAAAATCCCAGTCAATAGCGCTGTATAATTCATATCTCAACTCTTGATGCAAGTAAATTTATCATATTTGTATTATTAATCTTAACAAAAAGATTAAGTTATGTAAATATATTTGATTATTGCTAAGATTTTCTAATTCTTAGAAAATTTATATGAGTTGAAATAAACAGCAGTTAAAGGGCTATTTGCTCATTTAGAGAAATTTACCCGATTTACAGAAAAATGAGAATATATGAAGTTGCTTTAATATACCTAAAGTAGGTAAGTTTGATTAAATATTCCCAAATTCCTGCGGCAATTCGCATTTTTTGAACGAATTCTTCAGGATTTTTAGGAAGGGCAGAAAATAATCACAATCACAGAAGTCGGGTTTTTATGAAAAATATCGATAATATCAGAAACAGTCATAAAAACCCGACTTCTTACCCCATGAAAAATTCAGGTTTTTCAGCTTCTTTTGTTAGGAAACAGTAATAGAGGATTCACCATCTAACTCAATTTTTATTATATAAAATATAGCTGAAATTACATTTATTATAGAGTTTTAATTTTCTGCACAATCCGCTTGTCAACTTGTTGATTGATAGGAGAGCGAGAAGTAATATAATCTATGACCACATCAGCTAAAAGAAAACCTGTATTAATTTGATTTTTACCATTTTTAAAAACCTCATAACCATCACCACCATTGAGGAGAAAGGTGTTAGTAATGACACGATATGTAGAGTTAGCTGCGAGTGGTTGATAGTTTCGATCAGAGTTTCGTACTTCGATAGATAAAATGCGTTTTCCTACGGGTGCTTTGGGATTCCATTCAAAGCGTAATCCTGCAACCTGGGGAAAACTTCCTCCTGCATTTTCGATTTTACTTACACCATTCTCTAAGGCTTCCTTGAGTTGTGATCCAGTTAAATCAAGTCGAGCAATTGTGTTCCCAAATGGTAATACTTCCAGTACTTTTCCAACAGTTATGTTACCAATAGGAATACTACTACGAATGCCGCCACTATTGATAATTGCTACTTGAGGGTTATCACGACGGGTTTTATCGAGTATGGCATCAGCAATCAAGTTACCCAAGTTCGTTTCTTGAGTACGTATATTAACTCGTTCTCCATCCAGTGTTACAGTTGTTTCACCTATGACTTTTCGACGTAGCGCTTCAATCGGAGCTGCAAACTGCACTAATTTTTTTTCAAAAGCTGAGTCTGGTGCAATATCTTTAGTCACAGGTGTCGGGGAAGGTTGCCAAGAAATAACTTCACCGTTATTATCAAAGGTAAGACGAATATCTCCTAAGTATTTTCCCCATTCCCAATCAGTCACAATCAGTACTTCATTACCATCAGGTGATTTTTCAATTATTGGATAAGGAACTGTTGCACCAGGCATATTACCAAGTGGTGTATGGGAATGTCCGCCGACAATTATATCTATACCATTAACTTGACGAGCTAATTCGCGGTCAGCGTTAATACCAATATGAGTCAGAGCGATAATTTTGTTGACATTTTGAGCATTTAAAGCTGCAACTGCTTTTTGTGCTGCTTTTATCGGGTTTGTGAAAGTTACGCCATTACCAGGATTTGAAAGAATGGCTGTCTCTTGGGTAGTCAGTCCAAAAAAACCGACTTTTTCTCTATTGATTTGTAAAACAGTCCAAGGTTTGATCTTGTTAGCAAGTGGTGAGTTTTTATCTACCTGGATATTGGCTGAAATTAAAGGAAACTTGGCTTTGCTAATAAAATCAGCTAATACTTGTTGTCCACGGTCAAATTCATGATTACCAAGAGTGCCAATATTATAACCCAATTCATTATAGAAGTACAAATCTGCTTGACCTAAATACCGATTAAAATAAAGAGTTCCTTGAAAAATATCACCAGCATCTAACAGCAAAAGCGGTTCTTTTGTGGCTGCATTTTGAGAACGAATTTTGTCAATGAGTGTTTTACGTCTGAGAATACCACCTAATTCATCTTTGTTAAATTCAATTGCTTCTAAATGGGCATGGTGGTCGTTTGTGTGTAGGATATGTAAGGTAAAATTTGACTGTTGGGTAATGATAGAACTAGCAATATAGGAGAGTAAAGTCAGGATAATTAGAATTAAACCGAGAAACCATAGCCGAAAATTACGCATTATATTACTACCTTAAGAATTGAAATAATACTTTTGGCTGCTTGAATGCAAACCATAGAACTTAAGTATTATACAAATTTAGAATGTGGTTTCAAGCACTTCCTATCATCAAGTTAATTTTTTAAGGTTTGTACGCTCCGCGTGTTTATCAGGACATAGCCCCCGGATTTATCCGTGGATTTATACTCTGTAGAAGCACCATTATTTATGGGGAATTAATTACGTTCTTCGAGCGTCTCCCGGAGGGAGATATTACGAATTACGAATTATACTCACCCGATGAGAATAATCAAGGCAAGTAGTTTTTTTAACGCAAAGGGGCGCAGAGGTTACGCGGAGGTTCGCAGAGGAAAGAGGTTTGATTTGAGGATTGCTGCAATTACACTGTCCGTTGGTGCAACACTAGTAACACGCAACTGTAAAGATTTTGAAAAAGTTCCAGATTTGCAAATCGTAGATTGGTCGATTTCTTAAAAATAGGGCGATTTCCGGGTTTCCCGATTCCATGTATCAATTGTCTTATCCTGTCCCTGGTGCGCCGGAGTTGGGAAAACAGGTGATGGAGTTACTAAACAATGCGGGAATAAAAACTCAAGTCAATCAAAAGCGTGGATTAGATCATGGTGTGTGGACTCCGTTAATCTTGACTTATCCCCAGATATTCCCCTGACTCAATTGTCAATTCAATATAGCTCTAGTGCTGAGCATCATTATCAGATAGGACAAGCACTGCGATCTCAACACATTCCCATCCGCTATTCCGAAAAGGAAGTAGAAGCAATGATGGCTCCTTTACAGGAACGGATTGCTCAATTGGAACAGCAGTTAAATAAGCAAAATTCTTCTACTCCCTTCTTGCCCTAAAATTAGCTATCACCCGAACGGGTGCGGTTCATCTCTATGAAATCTCTTTCCTCCGTGTTCTCTGCGTTCTCTGCGGTTTTTTTTTAAAGTAATCTTTCAGCGGAAAAGGAGTATCTAACTTTTTTGTTGCGGTAAACAAGTTTTACGGCTTTCCAGAATTTTTCAACATCATATCAATTCAGGTTTTTACTTATGAATCAAACATTTGCAGGACAAAAATTAATTGTCGTTGGTGGCACCAGTGGTATCGGCAAAAGCATTGCTCAGTTAGTTGTTCAAGGTGGAGGTACTGTCGTATTACTCGGCAAACAGGAGGATAAATTACAGATGGCGATCGCACAACTAAGTCTATTGGGGGGAACTGTGTTTGGTGAACGAGCTGACATTACCAATGTTGAAGAACGCAACACTTTAATGTCCTGAACTATTAAAAAGCATACCAACCGGGGTCAAAGTTTGATAAAAAACTACCTTCAGCAATAGTACCATTCATAGTCCAAATCGCATTTTCTCCAGTTGTATTATTGCGCCAGAAAATATCAGTTTTACCATCACCATTATAATCTCCAACGGTAGGTTCCCAAGTTAAATCATTAGAAGGTAAAAAGGCTTTAGTTGATACTTCTCCTCCATTCATTAACCAAGCTGTATTTTCACCAGTTTGATTATTATGCCAGAAAATATCAGTTCTACCATCACCGTTGAAATCGCCAATATTTGCTTTCCAAGCAGAACTTAATTGCGGTAAAGTTGACTCACCAAAGATGATATCGTTAAACAGAGTACCAGTCATTACCCAAACAGAATTCTCACCGCTATCTAGATTGCTCCAAAGAATATCGGTGCGAGAATCTCCATCGAAATCACCAAAAGTAGGACTCCAAGAAGTTTCTAATCCTTTTACAGCATAACCATTAGCGTTAGTACCATCCATCAACCAAATAGCGTTTTCACCTGTAATCCGATTTCGCCAAAATAAATCATTTTTACCATCATTATTGAAATCAGTAACGCTGTAGTCCCAATTTAAATCAGTTGTAGGTAAAAAAGCAGCACTAGTGACATTTTTACCATCCATTATCCAAGTTGCATTTTCAGCAGTTGAAGTATTCCGCCAAAAGATATCACTTTTACCATCACCGTTGAAATCAGCAATACTAAAATCCCAATTGGAATCTATTCTTTGTACTGATTCTTCGGAGGATATATTAGTACCATCCATTTGCCAAATCACATTTTCCCCGGTATTTTTATTCCGCCAGAAAATATCAGTTCTGTTATCGTTATTAAAATCGGCGAAAGCAAAATCCCAAGATGCATCAACATTCTTGAGAAAAGCTGGATTTTGATTAACACCATCCATTAACCAAACTGCGGTTTCACCAGTTTCAGCGTTACGCCAAAATTTATCGGTTTTACCGTCACCATTGAAATCGACAACAACTGCTGCATCGCTGAATATCGGATTAGGATTGGGATTTCTGGTAGCAGTTATACTGTCGGCATCCTCAAGGGGCAATGATTGCGAAGAATGTCCAAATTTCAAATTGTGGTTGGAAGAAATACCGTTGTCAAAAGTATTATTTGAAAGTTGAGTATATTCTGTTGCAAGAGCGTTTACGGATATACCGTCTAGATTTTCATTTGAAAACATAGTGTTTTTTTATCAATAATATTTATCTGTTGTAACTGATTTTTACAGTTTTTTTTGTTAAGTACTAACATATAGTTTTTTATTAATTGTTGCTTATGATGAACATTTTTAATATTTTTTATAAATGGTTATTGAATATCAAGTTAATTGTCTATGAATCTATATTTATTTTATCCATATTTATTTAGATAAAGGTAAAAATAAATCAAACTATTCAATAATAAATAATTGCCAATTATATCATTTTCGGTTAAACACTCCTGTATATCTGTGAAGGTTGGTAATGGGTAATTGCCAATTGGTAATTGGTAAATTACTGATTACCCATTACCAGTCAAAAGCTAATAATAACTAATCATCCGGACTTGATATTATTCATTGGTAAAAAGGTAAACTGTTGTAATTAAATATTCAAAAAAAAGGGAGCCTAACGACTCCCAATAGAAATTTTAAATTTCAACTCTTAACTAACAACCCATTCTCCAGGTAGTGAAGGAAGAGTTTCTTGGGTGACATCTGCACCGTCTACTCGTAAAATAATGTTTTCACCAGT
>JBHJOU010000111.1:0-3430 GCA_050329355.1 Rivularia sp. (in: cyanobacteria) | reverse complement strand
ATAATAGAAAACTGGTAATGGATAATTGGAGATTGGGCATTGCTCCCGTTTTAACTCCTAACTCTTAACTCCTAATTCCTAACTTCTTTATTTGTTACGTTAGGGCTAGCTTTTTCTCTAGGTATTCGCTAAACTCACGCTTATTAAATTTGCAACTTATATTTTTAAAATTAGGGTACGTTTGTGGGAAAAATTCAACTTATAGATCAATTCCGGCTTGGTTTGGCTGTTTCTGTAGCAAAAAGCGTGACTTTTGGTGTGCGTACTTTGCGTTTGGGTGCGGCTTCTGTATTACCCGGTTCGATCGCACGACGTATTGAACCCAATTTATTGCGATCGCTAAGTCAGCAAGTCAAACAAGGGATTATTTTAATTGCCGGTACTAATGGTAAAACTACCACATCTTTGCTGTTACGCACGATGTTGGAGGAGCAAGGTTATCGTGTAGCTCTTAATTCGACTGGTGCTAATCTGGAAAATGGGTTGGTAACGGCTTTAATGGAAAGCACTAATCTAATTGGTAATTTAAATGTAGATTACGCCATTCTGGAAGTTGATGAAAATATTGTTGCTAAAGTATTAGAGCCGATTCAACCCAAGATTATTCTTTGTTTAAATTTATTTCGCGATCAACTCGATCGATACGGTGAAGTAGATTCGATTAGTAAGCGCTGGACAAAAGCAATTTCGACTCTCGCACCAAATACGGTAGTTATTCCTAATGCTGATGACCCAACTTTATCTTATCTAGGTCAGCAATTATCTCAAAAGGTGGTATTTTTTGGTTTAACCGAACCCGAAAAATATTTGGACGCGATTCCTCACGCAGTTGATTCGATTTATTGTCCTAATTGCGGACATTCTCTCGATTACGAAGGGGTTTATCTATCGCATTTGGGAGATTATACTTGTCCAAGCTGTGGCTTTGCGAAAAGCGAACCTGCTCTCAAAAGTCGTGAATGGGAACAAGTTTTAGTAGGATTATATAACAAATACAATACCTTAGCCGCTGCCACCGCCGCTCAAGAGTTGGGGATTGATCAAACCAATATTCGTAAAGCAATTCCCAAATTTCAACCAGCTTTTGGACGTGCAGAAGAGTTAAATATTAATGGTAAAAAAGTCCGGATTCTGCTATCAAAAAATCCAGTTGGTACCAACGAAACAATTCGTGTAGTCACTGAAAGCAATAATCAAACCACTTTACTGGTATTAAATGACCGAGTACAAGACGGTGAAGATGTATCCTGGATTTGGGATGTTGATACCGAAAAATTGGTACAGCGGGGAGGTACTTTAATTGTGAGCGGCGATCGCGTTTATGATATGGCTTTACGTTTGCGCTACAGCCAAGATTCCCTTGACAATAATTTAAATTTGATTGTGGAAGCAGATTTGCGACAAGCAATTACAATCGCCTTAGAACATACCCCCGTAAATGAAACTTTACATATTTTACCTACTTACACAGCTATGTTAGACGTGCGAGAAGCATTAACTGGTAAGAAAATTCGGTAGTGGACAGTTGACGGTTGACAGTTGTTTATTACGAATTTTTAACCTTTGACCTTTGACCTCTAACCTTTCACCTTTGACTTTTGACCTTTGACCTTAAACCTTCGATCTTTAACCTTTTATTATGAATAACCAAAAATTTGAATTAACTATAGGCTGGCTGTACCCGACTTTGATGAGTACTTATGGAGATAGGGGAAATGTCATAGTTATTGAACGTCGTACTCAATGGCGCGGATATGATGTAAAAGTAGTACCTTTAGATCAAAATTCTACTGCTGATGATATTAAATCTGTAGATATTATAGTTGGTGGTGGCGCTCAAGATAGACAGCAAGAAATCGTCATGCGCGATTTGCAGGGTGCGAAAGCTGATGCTATGCGTGAAAAACTTGACAATGGGACACCCGGTGTGTTTACCTGCGGTTCCCCACAATTATTGGGACATTATTATGAACCTGGTGCGGGACAAAGAATTGAAGGTTTAGGAATCTTAGATTTAGTCTCCGTACACCCTGGTGAAAATACCCGTCGTTGCATTGGTAATTTAGTCATAGAAGTTACCGCTGCTAAATTAGCGCAAGATTTAAAAGAAATGTTGGGTGGTGCGACACCTTATTTAGTCGGGTTTGAAAATCACGGCGGACGTACTAAATTAGGAAAAGTAGAAGCCTTGGGAAAAGTCGTTTACGGCTTAGGAAATAACGGCGAAGATGGAACTGAAGGTGCATTTTACCAAAACGCGATCGCAACTTATTCCCATGGACCATTATTACCCAAAAACCCTGTTGTCGCTGATTGGTTAATTCAAACAGCATTGCGAAATAAATATGATGTTCCCGTTTCTTTGACACCTTTAGATGATACTTTAGCAATGCAAGGACGCTCAGCAATGTTAAAGCGGTTGAATGTAGATGTTTCTAAAGTAGAAATGGCCAAAGTTTGAGTTTAGTCTATTATTGTAATTGGTTTCCAGCCTCCCGATTGGGAACCAGTCAAATTAAATTAATATTCAACTTAAGATGCAATAAGGTGAAATAAAATACAAATCCCACAAATAACATCCACCTTTTCTCCCAGAGAATTCGACTTGCCAAATACCCATATCGGTTTTAAAATTTATTGTACTTTGACCGGCTTTTTTTTGTTGACGTAGATAATCTCCAATCACATATTTTGTTTTGGATTCATCTAAAAACGGAGTTAATCTTTCAGAAATTTCCCTTGTCAAGCATCCCGAATCTATTTGCACGCGACATCGAAAAACAAAGGGTTTACTTTGCTGCTGGGATGTGTTATTTTTCATCGATATACATTGAAGAGTTATTAATAATAAGTAGTATTCACCCGGATATTGCAGCTGATCAGTTTTGAATATCAAAGATAACTGTCAATTAACTATGAATAGAAATAGAGAATTTTGATGTCAGCATACTTTTACAATGCTGCTTCAATAGTGATTTAATCTATTATCAATGGAATTTATTCATAGTATCCAGTACAAAAGAAGACATTTCCGATAATATTTTTGACAAAATTTCTAATTTGATTATTCAAGCTACAATTTGATAGTTTTTTTGTAATTTGGGTTGCTATTATGAGTTCAGAAATAATTAAATAGATAGTTAATTAATTAATTCTTAATTATGTAGAAAATACTTGTAAACCCGATGACTAAAAGAAACCGGGTTGCTAATAAATGTAAATTGTGATTATCTGCCATTCCAATCAAATTGATTTTGAGGGGTTTCTCATCCGAATTTATTTATTGAAATAAATCACTTGTATCATGTCTGTTTAAAGAGTTGTAATAAAGTTGGTTCGGAAACAATTACCAATTACCCATTACCAATTACCAATTACCAATTACCAATTACCAATTACCAATTACCAATTACCAATTACCAATTACCAA
>JBHJOU010000226.1:0-3854 GCA_050329355.1 Rivularia sp. (in: cyanobacteria) | reverse complement strand
CAGCTTTTTTTGATTTGGCGATCGCAAAATAATTTTCAAATCTTTACATTTGGTTAATGGTCGTTTTTGTTAACAACTATTAAGTCGGTCGCTATTGGCTCGAATTGTATCATGGGACTCAATTACTTGCCATACATAGGGTTTTGGGATAGTTAATAAAACTTGATAAATAAATAGATGAGCAATTTTAAGTAAATATACAAACTTTTGTAACAATAAAAAGCCAGTTTTTTCAGGCAAAGTTCTTATATGTGAAGGACTTGAGGTTTTTCTTATTGCAGTATCGTATTTATTAACATTTTGTAATAAATTATGTTCTGATAGCAGTGTATAAACATAATTTGGAGGGGTTAAATAACAGGCAAAACTTAAAAGAGACAATCAATTTGTCAAGGTTGTCGATCTCTCATAAAATAAGCCAAGATTCTCATATTTCTAATTCGGTATTGTCGAAGAAAGAAATTGAGAAAAACGAAAAGGCAGTTAAAACAACATCTGTTATATCCCATCCATTGATAAAACACTGCCATTTTTAATCAAGGCATACATAAAAACTAAGCAATCAGGAGAAAAGTCGATGTTAGATGCATTCGCAAAGGTAGTTTCTCAAGCCGACTCTAGAGGTGAATTCTTGAGCAACGAGCAATTAGATGCTCTGAGCAACATGGTGAAAGAAGGCAACAAACGCCTAGATACTGTTAACCGCATTACCAGCAATGCTTCTCAAATCGTTACCGATGCGGCTCGTGCATTATTTGAAGAACAGCCCCAGTTAATTGCTCCTGGTGGAAACGCTTATACCAACCGTCGTATGGCTGCTTGCTTGCGCGACATGGAAATCATCTTGCGCTATGTGACTTATTCCATGATTGCAGGTGACGCTAGCGTACTAGATGACCGTTGCTTGAATGGTTTGCGCGAAACTTACCAAGCTTTGGGTACACCCGGTTCTTCCGTAGCAGTTGGTGTTCAAAAAATGAAAGATACTGCGATCAAAATGGCTAACGATCCCAATGGAATCACCAAGGGTGATTGCAGCCAGTTAATGTCTGAATTGGGTGGTTATTTTGACCGTGCTGCTGCTGCGGTTGCGTAGTCAAAGACTGTAAGAGCAAAAATACAGAAACCCGGAGCCGGAAATCAAAATCGGTATCCAGGCAAAAAAAAAGAACAAGATATAAAAGGAGATTGTAAGACATGAAGACACCAATTACCGAAGCAATTGCATCTGCCGATACCCAAGGTCGTTTCTTAAGCAACACTGAATTGCAGGCTGTTAACGGTCGTTTTGATCGCGCTGCTGCGAGCATGGAAGCTGCTCGTGCTTTGACCAACAAAGCTCAGCAATTGATTGATGGTGCTGCTCAAGCTGTTTATCAGAAGTATCCTTACACCACTCAAATGCAGGGACCTCAGTTCGCTGCTGATTCTCGCGGTAAGTCCAAGTGCGCTCGCGACGTAGGTCACTATCTAAGAATGGTAACTTACTGTTTGGTAGCTGGTGGTACAGGTCCTATGGACGAGTACTTAATTGCAGGTTTGGATGAAATCAACCGTTCTTTTGACTTGTCTCCTAGCTGGTATATAGAAGCTTTGAAGTACATCAAAAGCAATCACGGTTTAAGTGGTCAAGCTGCTAACGAAGCTAACACCTACATGGATTACGCAATCAACGCTTTAAGCTAAATATTGCGGTCAGCCCGGAGAGGGATGCAAGTGCTGGATGGGGTTTATCACCTAGCGGTTGTATCGGTCTCCGGGCATTGTTTTTAAAAGATAGATAAAAAAATATCAAAAATCAGTTCACCATTTGTGTGAAAATAAAAGGGGATAATAGGAATGGCGATTACATCAGCAGCATCCAGATTGGGAACAGAAGCCTTTGATGAGTCACCGCGAGTGGAATTACGCCTCAACGCCACCAAGGAAGATATAGAAAGCGTAATTCGTGCTACGTATAAACAGCTTTTAGGTAATGATTATTTAATGGCTGCGGAAAAACTCACAAGTGCTGAGTCACTTTTGCGTGACGGTAATATGAGCGTGCGCGAGTTTGTGCGTGTAGTTGCAAAATCGGAATTGTATAAGAAGAAGTTTTTCTACAACAATTTCCAAACTCGATTTATCGAACTAAATTACAAGCATTTATTAGGTCGCGCTCCTTACGATGAGTCGGAAGTGAGCTACCACAACGATTTGTATCACAACCAAGGGTACGACATTGAGATAGACTCCTACATTGATTCAGTGGAGTATACCGAAAATTTTGGTGATAACATAGTACCTTATTATCGGGGATTTGCGACTCAATCGGGACAAAAAACCGTAGGATTTAACCGGATGTTCCGTTTATACCGGGGTTATGCCAATAGCGATCGCGCTCAGGTAGAAGGAAACAAGTCCCGTTTAGCCAGGGAATTAGGAACCAACAGTGCATCTTCAATTGTTGGACCATCAGGTAGTAATAATAACTGGAGTTACCGTGCAAGTAACGATGTATCTCCCAGAAAAAATGTAGGAAACGCAGTCGGAATCGGAGACCGTTCATATCGCATCGAAGTAACGGGTCAACTTTCTCCAGGGTATCCCAAAGTGAGACGCAGTAGCTACGCAATTGTCGTACCTTACGAACGTCTATCAAATAAGATGCAGGAAATTCTCCGTAAAGGTGGAAAAATCGTCAGTATCACCCAAGCTTAAGGGGAGATGGGGAGACTTTCGGGATGGGGAGACTTTCGGGATGGGGAGACTTTCGGGAAATAACTCCTAACTCCTGTAGACGTAGCAGTGCTACGTCTCTACAACTCATAACTTCTCATTCCCATTCTCTCAATCTAAAATCCAAAATCTAAAATCCAAAATCACAAAGGAGGGATAGTTAAATGTACGGACAAACAACAGTTGGTACAAATGGAATTTCTAGTGCTAGTAGCCGGATGTTTCGTTATGAAGTTGTAGGTTTGCGTCAGAACGAACAAACAGATAAAAATAATTATCAAATTCGCCGCAGCGGTAGCGTATTTATGACGGTACCGTACAATAGAATGAACGAAGAAATGCAGCGAGTAACGCGCATGGGCGGTAAGATTATCAATATTGAGCAAGTTACTGCTGAATCTGCGCTCAAACCTGATAGCGAATCTGAACCGAAAAAATCTAAATCGCAGAGTAAATAAATAGTATTGGGGGTGATGGATGATTGAACCGAGTGCGGAAGAATATTCAACAGATAACGCACCACCGTTAACCCCACAACAAGCGATTGTCAATTTACAATCTTCAGATTTAAGTCTCCGCTATTATGCTGCTTGGTGGCTGGGTAAGTTTCGTGTCAATAATCCGGAAGTCGTTGATACCTTAATTGGAGCTTTAGATGATGAAGCCGATAGAACCGAGTTAGGGGGCTATCCATTACGACGTAATGCTGCAAGAGCATTAGGAAAATTAAGTGATAACCGAGCCGTGCCGGGTTTAATTAAATGCCTAGAATGCTCTGATTTTTATGTGCGCGAAGCCGCAGCCCAATCTTTAGAAATGTTGGGTGATGTAAGAGCTATTCCTGCACTATTAAAGCTATTAGATGGAGGTGTGGCAGCTGCGATACAAATACCCGGAAGACCGCACTTAGTCCAGCCTTACGAAGCAGTATTAGAGGCTTTAGGAGCAATTGGTGCTACTGTTGCCATAGATATGATTGAGCCATTTCTCGAACATCCGGTAATTCGGGTGCAATGCGCCGCAGCTAGAGCAATGTATCAATTAACAAGCGAACCAGAATATGGAGAGCGTTTGGTACGAGTATTGCAAAACAGCGATTTAAAATTGCGTCGCATGGCATTAAGTGACTTGGGTGC
>JBHJOU010000310.1:0-3937 GCA_050329355.1 Rivularia sp. (in: cyanobacteria) | reverse complement strand
AAATCCTTATCCAATGATTTTCCGTGTTGATGCAATTGCTATGTGCTTCATGCTTTAACTCGCGCTCGGATCGCACAGGGGAGACTCACACCCTCACACTGTCATTAGGTAGTAAACCTAGACTTTTAGTGGGTGGAAGCTTCTGCTATGTTATCGAATCATTGCCACTTTGAAGACGATGTTTCATAAAAGAGCTACAATAAAGAATAAGTGTTTATTAAAAAAAAATTAACGTTCGCTCTTCGAGAAATTCTCTGTGTCGCAGCATAATACCGAAACGCACTATCCGCAAGGTGGGAAATCCACCCCAGTTACTGCTTCTTTAAATCAAGTATTTAAATTTGATTCCATTGACACCGCATTGGCTGATTTGAAAGCTGGTCGCCCTTTGGTGGTGGTAGATGATGAAAATCGAGAAAATGAAGGCGATTTGATTTGTGCTGCCCAGTTTGCAACACCACATATCATCAACTTGATGGCAGTGGAAGCACGAGGCTTGATTTGTCTGGCAATGACTGGCGATCGCCTTGATGAACTTGATTTACCTTTAATGGTGAAAAACATCACGGATACCAATCAAACTGCTTTCACTGTTAGCATTGACGCAGGTCCCGAATTAGGAGTGACTACAGGCATTTCCGCCGAAGATCGCGCCCGCACAATTCAAGTCGCGCTCAATCCCCATACTAAACCGGAAGATTTACGCCGTCCCGGTCATATTTTCCCGATTCGCGCTAAAAATGGAGGCGTACTCAAACGAGCGGGACATACAGAAGCTGCTGTAGACTTGGCTAGGTTAGCCGGTTTATATCCAGCGGGAGTAATTTGTGAAATCCAAAACCCCAACGGTTCGATGGCACGGCTACCGGAATTAATTGACTATGCAAAACATCATAAATTAAAAATTATTAGTATTGCGGATTTAATTAGTTATCGTCTGCGTTACGACCGGATAATTAAACGTGAAACTGTTGCCGATTTACCTACACAGTTCGGTAATTTCAAAATCTACGCTTATCGCCACACTCTCGATAATACAGAACACGTTGCCATTGTCAAGGGCGACCCGGCAGAATTCAGCGATAAACCCATAATGGTGCGGGTACATTCCGAATGTCTTACCGGAGATGCTTTAGGTTCCTTACGCTGCGATTGTCGAATGCAGTTACAAGCAGCCTTAAAAATGATTGAAACAGCAGGGGAAGGTGTTGTTGTCTACTTGCGTCAAGAAGGGCGTGGCATTGGATTGGTGAATAAATTAAAAGCCTATTCCTTGCAAGATATGGGGCTAGATACGGTGGAGGCAAACGAACGTTTGGGATTTCCTGCCGATTTGCGCGACTACGGTATGGGAGCGCAAATGCTGATGGATTTAGGTGTGCATCAAATACGTTTAATTACCAACAACCCCCGTAAAATTGCTGGATTGAAAGGGTACGGCATGGAAGTGGTTGATCGAGTATCTTTATTGATCGAAGCTAACGATTACAACAGTTATTATCTAGCGACGAAAGCCAAAAAGTTGGGTCATATGCTGTTGCAGACTTATTTGGTAACATTAGCACTGCACTGGCAAGATGAACCGTTATCAATTACCGAACGTTACGAACGTTTGGACAAAATACGGCATTTAGCAAAAAATCGTCATTTACTATTGCAAGAAGAAACCCGTCCTTTGGGTTTAGCTTTGTTTACGAAACCATCTTTAACGGTACACTTGGGTTTAGATCAAGCCAACGTTGCTGCTGAGGATTGGTATCAAGAAAAAGACCATCCTTATGTACAAGCTGTGATGAATATTCTCAACAAAGTTGTGGAATTGCCTTATGTTGAAAAATTGGAATTTCTGATTTCTCCTGGAGTAGACCCATTGAGTAAATTACAGGTACAGTTAGATAGACAATCTTTTGGATTAAGTCAGCTGCCTTCTTCACTTAGCGGTAAGTTAGAAACTCAGAAGATTTATAGTTTTGGGAAGTAAACCAATTTTGGATTTTAGATTTTAGATTTTAGATTTGCTCCATCTATAAAGTAAGTAAGGAGACGTTGCAGTGCAACGTCTCCTTACATCAGGAAAATATCTTTTATTAATCCGCTTCAATAAGGTTTTGATGAATATTTCGCCAAGACGTAAAAACCAGAATCAAATAAAGTAACCCCAACAAGCCAGCACCATAAATAAGCCCCAAAGAAAGAGACGAATTAAAAGTATAGTTGGGACTATTTTCTAATAACTTATGAAGTCCACTATGTATTATCATAAATAATGCAAATGCAATCCGTGACCAATTTTTAGTAACTTCAGATTTATTATTTGTTAGCCATAGGAGTACTGTAATTAGTGGTACATGAAGAATAACAAAAATCGGTAATGCAGTTTGCTCTGGTAGGCTTTTTAGGATAAATAAAAGCCTCCATTCCGATTGTGTCATCGCATCAAGTTCGTGAGTAATAATCGTCGCAAAACCTAAATATAAAAGTAAGTTTTTCATTAGAGATTAAATATAAAATAAAATATAAAACAGATTTTATCTTGTAGGGTGCGTTACGGCATTTGAAATTATAAATTTCAAATGCCGTAACGCACCATTGATTAGTAAAGAATTGTAGCTCTAATTCTTACTTTCTAAAACTCCTTCGCGGAAATAGAAAAACAACGGTAAACTACAACTTAAACCAACACCAAAAGTCGCTGCAAGATAAATCAATAATCTACTACGGGATAAACCCAATCGTTGTAATTCAATAAACGCAAAGCAGAAAAAAACCAATGTACTAATCAGTAAATCTGTTGCGAATGCAGCTGCTGCGTAATTATCGAATCCTTTTAAAATTAATGAACTAATAGAAAAACCATTTTGAGAAAAGAATTTGAGGATAAAAATCCAAGGTGCAATACTTCCAATAATTACCAGCAGCAGATAAAGCGATTTCGCGGAAAATAATTTCTTAGATACAGGTAATTGATTTTGATAAGTTGTGTTAGACATGGTTTTGAATCTCTCATCTAAGTTAATCTGAGTTGAACGATTATCGCAGAAGTCGGGTTTTTAGGATAAATGTCAGTAGTAATAGACAATTCGGAAAAAACCCGACTTCTAACCCCACAAAAATCTCGGTTTTACAGAAGTCGGGTTTTTAGGATAAATGTCAGTAGTAATAGACAATTCGGAAAAAAACCCGACTTCTAACTCAAAACCCGACTTTGTTGTTGTTTTGATTATGATTGCTGTATTCGCGAGAAACAATTACCTTTGAGGTAATAAAGATGTTGTTGTCAAATATTCTTTTCAAAATGCAATCTACTTCAAATCAAGAAACCACTTTCGGTAATCTGCTCAAACACTACAGAAAACTGCGAAATTTCAGCCAACTCGATTTGGCTGTCTCCAGTGATGTATCTCAAAAACATATTAGTTTTCTCGAATCTGGTAGAGCTAATCCCAGTCAGGTGATGATATTACAACTCGCTACCGTACTAGATATTCCTTTACGGGAACAAAACATTATGCTTAGCGCTGCGGGATTTACACCGATTTATTCAGAAAGCGATTTATCTTCACCGGAATTTGAACCTATTCGCAAAGCTTTAGATTTTATCTTGCTTTCTCAAACCCATTCACCCGTTTTAGTGATGGATAGATATTGGAATTTGATTCAAACTAATGCAATTTCGCAACAGTTAATCAACTGGTTGATTACTCCACAAGACTTACAAAAAATTTTCTACATCGACGGAAAAATCAACTTGATGCGATTGATGTTTCATCCCCAAGGTTTAAAACCATTTGTCGCTAACTGGGAAGAAATTGCTAGTCATTTAATCAAAAGAGTTTATCGAGAAGCACTCACAAACGGCTATAACGAACAACCAGTCAAACTTTATCAAGAATTACAAACTTATCCAGATGTTCCACAGTTGTGGAAACTTTCCAAC